>DATMEE010000133.1:0-9493 GCA_035557035.1 Phycisphaerae bacterium | reverse complement strand
CCATTCCGAACGCGGAAGACCTCTTCTCGCGCCTCGGTGAAGTAACCTTATTCTCCGGACGCGACGTTCGACCCGCCGACATTCGCACGGCCGATGTCCTGATCGTCCGCAGCGTCACGCCCGTCGGGAAGGCGATGCTGGACGGGTCGGCGATCCGATTCGTCGCCACCGCCACCGCGGGCATCGATCACGTCGATCTGGCCTATCTGTCGCAAAACGGAATTCATTTCGCGGACGCAGCCGGGTGCAACGCCGCCGCCGTCGCCGACTACGTGCTGACGGCCATGTTCGAGATTGCCGCCCGGCGGGATTTCGATCTTTTCTCGAAGACCGTCGGCGTTGTCGGTTGCGGGCGCATCGGTGGGATCGTGGCGGATCGGTGTCAGCGATTCGGCGTGGCCGTTCTGCGAAATGACCCGCCGCTGGAGCGGGCCGGCCGGGGCGGGCCTTATCTTTCGCTCGAAAAGCTCGTTGAATCCAGCGATATTCTTACGTTTCACGTTCCACTGACGATACACGGCATTGACGCTACAGGGGGCCTCATCGATGACCGGCTGCTGTCCCGGATGCGCCCCCGCGCCGTTTTGATCAACACGTCCCGTGGGGAAATTGCAGTTGAGAGCGCCCTCGCCCACGCGATCGCGGATCGTGGCATCGCGGCCGTGCTCGACGTTTGGTGCAACGAGCCTGACATCGAGCCGGCGCTGGTTCGATCCGCGGCGATCGCCACGCCGCATCTGGCGGGCTACTCGGTCGAATCGAAGCGCCGCGCGACGGCTATTGTTTTCAACGCGCTCGCGGCATGGCTGGGCGCCGACAGTAAGAAAGTCGACGTGGAATCGTTCAGTCGAGCGCCGATCGCCGAGGCGCCGACGCTAAGTGGCGTCGGCGGGGCGTCGGCCTCGGTAATCGCGATGGCCGGGTTGCTGAGCGAGGTGCTTCCGCTCGGGGAAATCGACGACGCCACCCGCGCGTCAGTCGAATCCGGTGAAATCGGCGGGGCCTTCGACGGCGTCCGGGCGAAATATGCCGGTCGGCACGAATTCAACGCGATCAGCGTGCAGGCTAAAGGCGCCGGCGCGGCCGACCTGACGCTGCTAGCAGGACTGGGGTTCTCGATCGGTGGGACCGAGCGGCGTCGCGGATCGAGATAGGGGTGAAAACCGGGATTTCGGACGTCGTTCTGTTGATTTTTCCACATTAACTTTGAGTTAGACTATCGGAAAATTGACATAACCACAGTATCCACAGTAAGTTAAACTCATGTATTATTTTTTCACCACATCGCCGGCGACCCTTGAAAACGCTTGCTCCGGTCGGGTACTATCAATATCAAGTCGCGGGGGTGCATCCAGTGCCCTCGACTTTGCGTATCGCCATCTTGAGGAGGCAGCTTCTTCAACGTGAGCGACGCGCGTGCGGCTTGACGCTTGTGTCGTGCTGTTTACAGCCGGCGAGGCGACCGCGGCCTGCGATGATGAGCCTGCAAGAGACTCGTCAAAGTGGGCACGCCAGAGAGAAGGCAGTTTGCAAGAGGCTGTTTTCCGCAGGGCGTAGGTCGAATTTCGCGGCATGGAGCAAGCAGGCAGGTGGTTACGCCGGCGAAGGCGGACAGTTGAGTGAGAATCGTTTTCCGGCTTTTCTCGCTTCGCGGTTTGCCTCCCAGGTCCGCGGGTGTCTTCGATAAGACACTGGCGGCTTCGAGCGGTGAGGGTGGACCTCACAGTCTCGAAGTAAATGGCCTCACTGTAGCGCTCGTGATCGCGAGCCGGATCGTGTCGATCCGACCGCGAGCCGGACCATGTCGGTCCGGAATCGGGCGGAGGCCGGTAGCCTGAAGCCCCGGTAAGGCTAGGGTTCCAAAGCGAGGCGTCAGAAAACGCTTCGTGCAGTTTAATTTTGGAATTCTCCACGAGGCACTTTGAAAGTCTGTGGAGGAAGGAGCTACCTCAAATGAAGAAGTTTGGAATACTTTGTGCGGGTATCGCTGTGGCATTCGCTGCCCAGGCCGCCCGAGCACAGGTCGCTGACACGAACAACGGTCTGACGATTTGGTATGACGCTCGCGCCACAGCGGCGTCCATTATGTCTCCTGCAGTCCCCTACACCAATGGAACGTCGGTTCAAGTCGGGGCAACCGCCAAGGCATATGTGCAAGCTGCTATTGTTGATGGTAACAATGGTGGACCGGGTGATGGGCAGTTTCTCTACATCAGTCCTCGACTGCCGGAAGATCCGGCAACGGGATTTTCCCTTCACTGCACAGGTACCAAGAAAGGTGGATTCAAGAACAATCAGAGCATCAAGACCCTCTATAAGTATGCAACCGTCGAGCAGCGCAGCGCGCCCGACGAAGTCATCGGTGCATTGGGATTGGACACTGTATTCGCCAAGCAAGGGACTGCAGGCGCCGGTAACCGAATCGAGAACGTCGGCTTTACTCCGAACGCTGCCCTGTGGAACGGGAACAATTCCACCGTGACCCCAGCTGCTGCTGGCGAGAGCGACACTTGGACGGTAGCCGCGAAGGCGGTCAAGGTTCCCGTCGCGGCGGGTCCTACCTATAATTCTAGCGGTGGCTTGATTCCGTCCGCCACTCCATACCAGCTTGGGAGCTATACGATCACTGCCGGCATTTGGAAGAAAAATGTCTCCATTGGGACCAATGTTCCGAACACAGGCAATGGCGTCTATACCGTGCATGATGGAGTCAACAATTTGCTGGTCACGCGCGTGTACAACGGAACCGGTCCGAGCCCTGAGCTTCCCGATTTCGGCTACGTGATGAACTTGACGGCGGGCACTTCAGGCTCGCCGGGTGCCGTGTTCACGACTGGGACGAATGAGGAAGCCGGTACCGGCGACGGTCTCGATGATACCACTACCAGCATCCAGCCAGATGCCACCATCGTCATTCAGACAAAGGGCGACTTCAACAACAGTGGCACCATCACGGCCCTAGATATCGATGGTCGAACTGATGCGATTAATGCATCGGCCAACATTCGGATTCGCGAGTTATTCCTTGGCGACTTTGACGACACTAACACTGTCACGGTGCTGGACGTGACGCCGTTTAACAATTACGTCAACGTCACAGGTACGGCGGATTGCACGAATCCTGCAGACTGCAATACCAATTGTCAGCCCTAAACAAAAGCGGATTGTCCGGGGAGGATGGTCAGTGTGACCGTCCTCCCGGCAAGCCCTTGGCTTTGGAATCGCGGAAGATCGGCGTCGATCTTCTGATAGAAAAACATGGTTTATTCCCCCATACCACTCAACGTGAAAGCGGACGGGGAAGAAGAGGCAAGAAGGAGAAAGAAAATGAAGAGAATCGTAACCCTAGTAGCGGCGTTCGCAATGATGGCCGCAGGGTCCGTTGCCAACGCGGCGGACAACGCATGGTTCAGCCTCGAAGGTGGCGGAGCCGTGGGAGAAGGGCCTGGGCAGCCTTTGGTCGTTCAAGTCCCTTCAGGGGGTGGTACTGTTCGGATCAGTTACAACTTTACGGCCGCACAGCAAGCCCCTGGAAACCCGCAAGACGGAATGCTCGGTTGGGCGATCCGGTTGGGGCAGGAAGGCGGAACCGCAGTGGCAGCTTTCGCCGGGGGCGGCGCTTATTCCACGACGGGGTACACTAATAATTTCCCTGGCGTGGAAATTGGCCCTTCGCTGATCGCTGGACAGACCTCAGATACGGGCGATGGTTCTGCTGGTTTGGTCTATTCGTTCGACTTGAATGTTACTGGCCCTGATGGAACCGCCGCGCTGATCGGGGGAGATTTTGGACCAAGTGAGCAGGCTTACAACAATGGGTATGCCTGGTACGGGTTCGTGGGCCCAAATCCGATTTCGTATGGGCGGGTTGGTTACGCGGGCGGAGTTGATACTACAGCCGGTTGGGGTCAGAGTCCGGTGATTATCGTCAACGTAATTCCCGAGCCGGCGACCTTGGGCCTTATCGGCTTGGGCGTTTTCGCCTTGATCCGTCGCCGACGGTAAGTTTTTCCAGTTTGTTTTAGTTTACGGGTTTATAAGTCCCGGAAACGTCAAAACGGACAAATGACTTTGAGTACGCCGCCCGTCGAAGCGTTTTCGACGGGCGGCTCTTTTTGTCTAATATTGTTAATCTGTAAAGCCCGCATTTGGTTCTACATGGCCCTTGGGCTAGAGCATGTCTTAAGATTTCAACTTCTGTGACGATACGCGAGTTGATGTCCCAGATCATGAGACGCAATATGAGAACGGTTCAGACGGTTTGGAATTGCAGAGCCATTTTGGAACATTCGACTGCATGTGTGACGATGTTGGGATGCCTAGCGTTCGGCGCTACTCGACTTCGCGCTGAAGAGGTCATCCCGCCCGAGCTAACCAACCTTTCGCGTGTGTGGGTGGACTATCATTGGAGCGAGATCGCCGAGCGCCGCAAGCTCTTGATCGCGGCGTATGAGATTAGCGAAGAACAAGCGCCAGCATTTCTTCACGTCTACTATGAGGCCTGGCAGGCATATTTTCAGCACCACATCGCGTTTGGCCAGCGGGACAAGTCCAACGAGACACCCGAGGAGTCCGCGCAGCGGATATATGAGTTTGCCGATACCTCTCCTACAAGCGATCTCGGGCTGATGAAAGTGGCAGAGTCTATTCTAGAGGCCCGAGACTTCAAAGAGTCGCGACATCGCTTTGTGGAGTTGAACACGCGCGGCACCGAAATGCGAAACCTAGATGTCACGAATCAAGTCAGCCACGACAGTTTACTCAGGACATTGCAGGACGTGCGTATGCAAGCTGCAGCACCATTGTCCATCGAAGGGAAACCCAGGCCATTCGGTGTGGGAGGGTTGCAGCCCAAGCGCCGATTGTTGGCTGGCGAGATCATCAAATCGCCCGAGACGTGCGTCCAAGCGAGCCTCCTGAGAGAACTAAATCCAGAGATATATGCGCGGGCTATGCATCGCGAGAAGCCAACGGTGATTGCAATCAACGTGCCCGGAACACGGGCGTTGGATGGACGGCCGGCGAGGGCTTTCGATTGGTCTGTGGCTGACTCGTCGGCCGCGAAGTCGGAGGCTTGGGTACTCTCGCTTGGAGAAGACGATTGGGTCCGCGAAGCGCGGCGGTTAATGACCGAGTTCGAATCGCGGCATACATCCGATGGGGAGGAGTCGCGGCAGGCGCGGGATATGCTGGACGAGACCGTGCGCCGCGCGGAGCTGGTGCGCCGGGGCAACGCGGAAGCTTATGCGGCGCTGAAGGAGTTGAACAGCCGAAGGGAGTTTTCGGAGCGGCTCGCGAAGCTCGACACCGCGCTTGATGGCTTAACACAGGAATTGAAAGCGAGATTGACGTACTCGGACGGACGATAGTACATCGGTAGTGGCCGGAGCTAAACTTAGCTCGGCGCAGTTGTGGATTGTTCGCTCCCCTTACGAAATTCCTCGATCTTTCGGATATTCTCCTGCAACAGGGCGTTGTCTGGAGAGATCTCGAGGGCGCCGCGGTAGCCCGCGAGTGCCTCGGCCAAGCGCTCCATTTCAACCAGCACGTCGGCCCGCTTGATGATCGCGTTCAGCTCGTTGTCTCTCATTCGAAGTGTCTGGTCGTACCACTCGAGCGCCTCAGGGGCCATTCGCAGGGAATAATAGGCATCGGCGATCTTCAAAGCCACGGTTGCATCGTCCGGCTGCGCCGCGGCCTGTTTCTTCAAAACAGCAATCTGCGATTCCACTGCGGCGGAATTAAGCCCAAGATTTGCGTCCACGTTCTTGCGGGCATCGACGTGGTTTGGATTGCATTCCAGGGCCTGTCTGAAACTATGCATCGCGGCTCGCTGATCTCCAAGTCTTGAGTAAACAGCCCCAAGGGCATTGTAAGAATCGCAGTCCTTGCGATTTCGCTGCAATACATCGAGTAGCACCACTTTTGCTTTGTCGTATTCCTCGCAGTGCACCAAGGCGACCGCGTAGGACGCGCGGAGGGAAATATCGTTCGGTTGCAGCTCAAGTAAGTTTTCGTAATACGGCAGCGCTTTAACATATTGCTCGAGCCGGATATAGCATGAAATTAAGCCGGCTAATGACTGAGGCTGAAACGGATTTGCGCGGAGTACCTGCAAATAGCGATCGATCGAGTTGATGTAATTTCTCTCTAAGTAGTATGCCTCAGCGAGGGATTCTATGATGTCGAGGTTGACGCACGCATCCGGGAACATCTTCAGGACTCTCTCAGCAAGCTCAATCGCGGCACGATAATCCTTTCGGATGATTTGCCGGTTAATGCGGTCCTGCCAATTTCCTACGGCCTTGCTGAGGGCCGATTCCTTGACAACGGGCGCCAATAGGTTTTCGACGGGTGCGAAAGCGTCCGTGAGGACGAGGTTATGAGCGCTCTCCTGTAATATCTGCAGGTTGCCATTATCAAGGCAGTAAATCTGACAATTGGGCTGATAGAGGGGTCCAAGGCTCGCGGTGTTAAACGGCTGTTTCGTTCCGGAGATGATGAATGTATTTCGGCTTGCACGAATTGATTCGCTCGGAGTGCCATCCTCATGTGTGATGTCATAGCCCTCGACAAACACATTCACATATGGATAAACCTCCTTCATCGTACTAATCAGCGCCCCCAGCAGCAATCCGCTGTCGTAGATGTCAATCATGTTCACCAGGTACGCCCCATCCGGCCGCAGCAGCTTTGAGGTGCGCTCGATGAACTCACGGGTGGTGAGCTGGTAGGGCACGCTGTAGTCGTTCACCGCGTCGCAGTAGATCACGTCGTACGGCGCCACGTCCTTCCCCGACTCCATCTCCTTCACCAACCGGTCGATGAAGACGCGGCCGTCCTCGTGGTAGCAGTTGATCTTTGTATCGCGCGGCAACCCGAATGCTGCCATCGCCGCCTCGGTGACGGCCGGGTCGATCTCGACGACGTCGGTGCGGCCTTCCGGATACTGCATCGACATGTATTCGGGATAAACGTATCCGCCGCCGCCGATGGTCAAGCTATGAATGTCGTTTCGGCCGGGCCACAGCCGCTTGGTGATGGCGAGATAGACTTTTTCATAGGCGTATCGAAAGTCGGTGGGGTCCTCCATGTTTTTCTGGCTGTGGAGTAGTGTGTCGAGGTGCATGCCGCGCGTGTCAGGGTCCTTGTCGAACTGCACGACCTCGATGTAGGAGTAATCGCTCTCGGTTTGATAGAGAATGGCCTCGTCGCGCGGCAGGCGGAAGCCGAGGAATTGCCCGGCGGAATTCGCCCAAGTGGCGTTCCCGAGCGACAAATAGAGGCCGATCATCGCCGCGGCCGCCCACGCCCAGACCGCCCAGAAGCGGGGGTCGTACATGAGTGCCATCACCGCCAAAATGATCGCCACGCTCCAGACCACGCCGAGCGTCCCCAGCGCGGCGATCAGAAAGAACCCCGCGATGAACGTCCCCACCAGGCTGCCCACCACGCCGAAGGCGTAAATGTCGCCGATGGTCCGCCCGCGCGAGCGGCCCTGGTCCAGCGCGATCTTCGCGATCACCGGCGAAATCATCCCCAAAAACATCGTCGGAATAAAAAAGTCGATCGCCACGTGCGACGCCACCCGCACCGGCCACGACAGCGTCCAGAGAAAACTGATGTTCTCCGCCACGCGATCGAGCACGCAGATCGCAGCGGACATGGCCGACCCGCACACGAACAGCACGGCCAGCGTCCGCCGCGACGAATGGCGATCCGCAATCAACCCGCCGAGGTAGTTCCCGACGGCGATGCCCGCCAGCACGATGCCGATGACCGAAGTCCAGGTATAGACCGAGGCCCCGAGGTGCCGCGCGATGATGCGGCCGGCGACCAGCTCAATCATCATGATGGCGGCGCTGGAGACGAAAATCGTGGCGTTGGGAACGATCCATTCGCGGAGCAGAGCGGCAGGGGGCGGTGCTGCGGCGGCCGAGGCTTGGGAGCGATGCATGGGGCTGGGTTCCGTCGGGTTGATCCGGCCGCGGTCAGGTCACAAGCCGGAGATAGCTTGGGAGGGTCAGAAATCGTTATCCCGCATGATGATAGCAAGCGAGTCCTGCCGCCGGTAGGGGTAGCGTCTGGCGCCCCTGCCGGACGGCCCTTTCCGAGCCCGAAGCGCCAGCGAGGGCGTACGGCCGCGGAGTCCATGCGTCGGGGAAAAGTCATTGTCGCGCGGGGGCGGTCTTAGAGGGCTTCCAGCGTCGGAAGGAAAAAGAAATCCGGAACCCCGTGGAATTTTTTGCCCGTACCGGGGGTTCTAGACTACGGAGGCCTTTCGGCCTTTCCTCCTGCGATTCGGTCGAATCGCGCGGGATCAAACAATTTTGCGTGTTGCCAGCGGGTGATCGTCGGCTCGCCCACCCGCTGGTGTTGCCCACTCGGTGGTCGGATCGAGTGGGCTTTTTATTTGCCAACGATTCCTCCGAATGGCCGCCCCGCAGTGCGTCGCGTCTGCCGTCTCGGCGGACGGACGGCGATGGCCCTACGAGCCCGATTCAGCCCGAGTCAGATTCATTCGCAACAGATTGGCCAGCACGCGCGGGTCGATCTCGACGCGCCGGGCGGCGAGCGGGTGATCTTCGAGCAGTGGTTGGCCGGCGCCGGTTTCCACCCAGACTTCGGCCCAGTCCTCTGACCATTGGCCTTCGGGATCGACGGCGGCATACGCCGCGAGCACGGCCCGATCAAGCTTCTCATGAGCGAGCTTCAACCAGGTAGGCCGCTCATTGTAAAGATTCGTCAGCGTGCGTTTCTTGAGCCGGGCGTCCTTCGCCGCGGCGGCCATGATGGCGGACTGCCGGATGAGCGGCTGCGCCTCGGCGGGCACGTCGGCGAAGTCGTCGGTCGAGTCGATGGCCCGGGCGATGGGGTCGATCCACTCGGGCGGGTTGAGCCAGCGCTCGCGCTGCTCGTTGAGTTCGCGCGCCGCGTCGCCGATGCGGGCACGTAAAACAGAGCCGCGCCCGTCAGGAAGCGGTGAGCGCGTCGGCGTGGCGCGCTGAAATTTCCCGGGAATCTCGACCCGGCTGCCCGTATTCGCCGCGGGAACGGGGACAGTGCCAGGCGTGTGACTCGATGCGACGGTCTTTCCGCGCCCCAGCGGCGACCGCTCCCTGACGGTCGCCGCTCTGTTTGCGCCGCTGCGCGGCGAATCAGCGATGGCAGGTTCGCGGCCGGGTGCCCAGGGAAGCGGAAAGGTTTCGAAGCAGGTGGTGGGGGTATATCGCGGGCGATCTTCGAGCTGGGTTCCCATCCGAAGCGCCCAGAGTTCGTGAATGGAGCTGTGCAGGACGCCGAAGAAGTAGTCGTCAGAGCGGGCGAAAACTATGCCAGCATGATCTGGTAATGTTGGAGAAAAAACCCATGTAAATAGTCGAAACTTAGCGGTGTTAGTGGTGAAGATAAAGCGGGGCAATGGATCGATTGCAAATCGCATATCCGGACGGGGGCGAACATGCAGCCACCATTCTTTCGATTCACGTTTTTG
>DATMEE010000132.1:0-13101 GCA_035557035.1 Phycisphaerae bacterium | reverse complement strand
CCCGATGAGCTGGAGTCAGAGCTGTCGGAGGATTCTGGGTTGGAGCAGCCATTGTAGAGAATATTGAAGACTTGATTCGAATTCCTCGCCCTGTAGGCATGCGACGGCGCCTTTTTTCAGAAGGACGACTGATTCCGGGCGACCGGTGAGAAGGAAGCCGATAAGCTCGCTCAGGTTTGGTTCGTGCCCCACGAGCGCGAGCGTGCGAAGTTGGTCCTTGCTTTTTGATAGATAGTTCACCACCCTGCGGTGGTCACCCTGCGGAGCCAGTTCGCCAAACTCTTCGATTTCTCCGTCGAAGTCGCGAAGGCCCGACAGGATTTCGGCGGTCTGCCGCGCTCGAGGCAGTGGGCTTGTCACGATGCGATCGGGCTTGATGCGCAGGCGACTAAGCCCTCTTACGATTTCGCACATGCGATTGCGGCCCTGCTCGGTGAGAGGTCGCTCGTCTTCTTCGTATTCGGGCGTGCCGTGAGGAAAAGCGATCGCGTGGCGCACGACGTAGATCAACATGAGTCACCTCGCTCCTCATGGTGCCGCGCGATGCGAGAAAGGGCAAATCAGATCGTTGCCTGCCAGATTTATTCTTCGGGTTCGAATTCCCAACGCGACCAGGGTTCAGCGACCGGATCGGTGGATGAGAGAACGTGGCCGCCGATGAACGCAACATTCATCTTGCCGCGATGGCGCATCGATGGGAACCAATGGCTGCCGCTCTCATAGCCGTCCGCCGACTTGTCGTCGAGGATCGCCGGCGCCGCGTAATATGGAATCGTGTCCGCTTCCTGCGCGGCCCGTCCATCGAGATCGAAGAGGAGCGGAACGTCGGAGTACGCAAGCACGCGCGGACCCAGAATGGCGGAGCGAAGATAGGGCGTTCCATCGATGATGCGCGTTCGCTTGTGCAATCGCATATTGAATCCGACGCTGATATTCGCAGCGGGGCCGACGGCGCCGGAACTGCATGGGATGCCCGCACGGCGTTCAAGTCGCAGGCCGCCGGAGGACGGGCACGCCATGGCGAGTGACGGCCCATCGACCGGCTCGCGCTCGACATCGGTGCTGGTCCAGAACTCCTCGATCTTATAGATCGACTCCTGAAAGTCTTCCAGCAGGAAACGGGTTTCGCCGAGCCCCGCCCCATCGCCGTGGCCGCCGCCGGATGAATCGGCGAACAACACGAAATCCGCGGCGACGGTCCGCAGGTTGGCCTTGCACTTCAGATCGTGCGCGGCGTGGCGGCCGGCACTGAGTACGGGCAGCAGAATGGCCAGGACAATTGCGAGAATGCTGATGACGACGAGCAGCTCGATGAGCGTGAACGCGCGTCGTGCGGAGCTTGCTGGATGTTTGTTAACCAGATTCATTGCTCGAAAAAACACGGCTCAGAAAAAGCACCCTGAATCAGGGCTTGGCATTGTAGTCGAGAATTGCGAAATTCGGCGATTCAGTCGCTCAATCGCCAACCTTTTTTTTCACGAATGCGAACTCGCAACTCCGAATCCCTCACGGCCATGTCGTCAGCAAGGACACGAATTCGGATAGGTCCACTCCATTTAGAAGCCCATCCTGTGTGATATCGCCGCGCGTCAGCGGATCCTGGCCGCCATGTGTGTCCGTATACCCAACCGAATCAAGCAGGGCGAGCACAAAGTCATCGACATCGTTGAATTCGACCACGCCGTTCAGGTCCATGTCGCCGAGCACCGGCACGGGCGTGGAATCGTTCTCGTCCACGAATCCGTCGAAATTCACGTCGAACAGGATCGCGCTGCGCGCGAAATCTTCAATTGCGATCACGCCGTTCTCGCCATCGGAATCCACGCTGGAGTCCCCGTCGAAGGCGCCGACATAATCCTGGCAAAGTGCCGTATCAACGGCATCGACCGAGCCGTCGCCGTTGAAATCACCTGGAATCACGTTGGGCCAGATGTCCGTGAAAACGTACCGCTCTTGGCTGCCCGGCTGCACAGGGTAGGCCGAACCGAGCAGGCAGGTGATTCGCCACTGCGTTGGATCGAGATGATTCGCCACGGTGTTGTCCGCCCATCCGGCAATGAGCTGGAACTCCGGATCGTTCTGATCCGAAGGGCTGGCGTTGATCGCGCTCCAGCGCAGGTCGGTGAGAGCTTCAGTCACCGATGTCTGATTGTCCTCGCAGCCGTCATTGGGCTGCGCCGTCGCGTTCGGACTCTGCAGCTTTGCGGCCGCGGCGTTCGTAAGTGGAAAAACTAGCGTCACAGTCGTGACATCGTTGGTTTCGTCGTGCTGAAATTGAAGCCTGACCTCGGGTTCATAGCGGCCGGGACGGTCTTCGCACTGAAAGGCGAAATCCTCAAATCCATGCGCTCGGTGGAGGAAATCGCCGGTGAGCACCCAGCGCTCGCCGGCCTCAAAGATGTCCGGATCGCCGCCCGGTCGTTCGACCAGGATGACGATGTTCTCGATTTCGTCGCCTTCGCCGTCGAAGGCGAGGTGAAATTCCTCGCCGCTTCGCTCACAATAGGGCGGACTTTGAATGTTGCTGTTGAATGCCGTCCGGTCGACGGCGACTCGGTTGGCGAATTCCGCGCCGGGCGGCATTCCGCCGAATCTCGCGACGTGGCCCAGATAACGGTAGTCGGGATATTCCAACTCGCCGCCCGTGCTCTCGTCCGCATCCATGTCCAGCTCGATGAAACCGTAAACGGGGTTGGGACCGAAGTAGAGCGGCGCATAGATCGGCCAGTCGTCGTCCAGGTTCACCGGACCAGGCGGATTGATGAGGCCGTCGAAGAGAGTGTCGAAGCGCATGTACTGGCCATCAGCCGCCCAGTTTCCGGTGAAACGATCGACGTGGGGAAGCGCCGGTGTGAATTTCCCGATTCGCATTTCCACAACATCCGGAAGTCTCTGCTCCTCGAGATCAAACGGAGCATCATTGTTCAAATCGGTCCGCCTGATGAGCGCATCGCCCGCGGAGTCGGCGATCACGCGCGGGTTCTGGGCCACGGCCGGCGCGGTGAAACACTGCATCGCAACAATGGCGGCGACGCACACGCCAGGTGCGCGCAGGTGTCCCGGAACACTCAAATCTGTTCCCTCATCTTCAACACCGTCGGTGCAACGATGTCCGGTGGCATCTTGACCTTCTCGCCGCCTTTGTTCAGCCGGTATCGCAGGGCCTCTCGCGTGATGCCCAGGAGACGCGCGGCGCGGGAGAGATTCTGTCCCGTGTGTTCGAATGCGGCGCATAGAATCGTGAATTCCACTTCGTCGAGGGACGGCGACCCGTTGCGAAAGTCGATCGAGATCGTTCGATTGCCCGGCAACTGCAACGAAATACCTCCGCCCGCGGATTCGGTCTCCGCGACGAGCCGCAGGTCGGCGGCATCGATGCGCGTGCCGTCGATCTGTAGAATGCTGCTCTCGATGATGTGACTCAGCTCACGGACGTTGCCCTTCCAGGGATAGTGGATCATCGCATCCAGCGCGACGGGCGTAAATCGCTTCGGCGCGATGCCGAATCGCCGACAGTGCGTTTCCATGAAGTGCTCGGCCAGTTGCGGAATGTCATCCGGCCGTTCGCGGAGCGGAGGCAGATGAATATGCACGACGCGCAGTCGATGGTACAGGTCGCGGCGGAACTCGTCCGCCTCCACGGCTGCATTTAAATCGCGATTCGTGGCCGCGATGATGTGGACGTTGATCGGCCGCGCGTCCGTGGCGCCGACCGGACGAATCTCCCGATGTTCGATGGTGTGCAGGAGCTTGGCCTGCATCTCGACGCCCATGTGCCCGATTTCGTCGAGAAAGATAGTGCCGCCCTCGGCGACTTCAAGCAATCCGCGTTTCGCCTGCGAGGCGCTGGTGAAGGCGCCGCGAAGGTGGCCGAACAACTCGGACTCGAAGAGCGTCGCGGGAAGTGCCGTGCAATTGACATGGATGAACGGTTTGCCGGCGCGCGGTCCGTCGTAATGGATTGCGCGGGCCGCCATGTCCTTGCCGCTGCCGGTCTCGCCGGTGATCAGCACCGTCGGCGGATCGGCGAGTGCCAACGCGCGCGTGCGCGTGAGGCGCTGGATGGTTTCCTTCAGGCTTCGCACGGCCTGCGATTGACCGATGATCCGGTCGAGGCCGCTCGAGCTCTGTTCCTGTCTCCGAATGAACGAAAGGTTCTCGCTGAGGCGCTGATGATCGACGGTTCGATCGACCACGAGCTGCAGCTCATCGAGGTCGACGGGCTTGGTCAGATATTCGGTCGCGCCCGCCTTCATGGCTTCGACGGCGATTCGCTCGTTACCGTGAGCAGTGACGACAATGACGCTGGTCGTGGAAGCTTCAGCTTTCAGTTTCGGAAGCAGTTCGAGACCATCGCCGTCGGGCAGGCGCAAATCGAGAATGATGGCGTCCGGCTGAAAGGCCGCCGTCTGGGCGAGAGCGTCGCGGCAGTTGTGAGCGACGGCCACTTCGCATCCGTGCGCCCGGAGCTTGTCCCGGACATTCTTCGCCAGGACCAGTTCATCTTCTACAACAAGTACGCGGGGCATTGGAAGCGCTCCTCATGTTTGGCCGTCGGGGTCCAGGTTGCTGGCATCGGGGCGTCGATCCTCCGGCGAAATTCAATTCGTGTCGGCTCTACTTCGTCTCCACGAGTCGTTTGGTCTGATTACAAACGCCGGGCCGGTTCGCGATGGTCGGCAGCAGCAGCTCGAAGCGGGCGCCACCCTTGCGGCCCTCGCGGATGAACACGTCTCCGCCGTGCAGCCGGGCGGCTCGTTTCACCGTGGCCAGGCCGATGCAGGTGCCGCCGGCCTTGGTCGTGAAAAAAAGATCAAAGACGCGTTCGCGTATTTTCACCGGCACGCCGGGGCCTTCATCTTCCACTACGATGAGAGCCATTCCGTCGGCACTTCGGCGGGTGATCAAATAGACTGCCCTTCCCGGCTTGGATTGCTCCATTGCATTCGAGAGCAGCTCGACGATGACCTGTTCGAGGAAACGGCGGTCGCCGCAAATCACGATCGGGCTTTCATCGATCTCTGTCTGAATTTGAACGCCGCGCCGCTCGAACTCGGGCCGCAGCTCGCCTGCGGCCGCGGCCGCGACGTCGTTAAGCACGACGTCCTCGAAGGATTCCTGATTCGACTTCGCGATCCGGAGCAGGCCGGTGACGCGGTCGCCGAGTCGCTGGCCTTCATTCAGAATGTCGCGCAATCGCCCATTCGAATCGTCGTCCATTTTCCCCAGCTCAAGGGCAAGCTGCGCGGAACTGCGAATCGCCGCCAGCGGATTGCGAATGCCGTGGGCCACGCTCGCGCATAGCTCGCCGATGGCGGCGAGACGCTCCTTCCGCTCCTCCTTCAAGCGTCTGCGCTCCTCCTCCAGCGCCTTGTCGGCCAGTTGGAGCCGGCGTCCGAAGGCGAGGATGCCAACGAGGATCACGATGATCAGCACGATGATCAGCCGCTCCGAGAGATATCGCTGATCCAGATCGTCCTTATGCCTCTGGAGCAGATCGAGGCGGAAGTTGGCGTTTCGCTGGGCAAGCACGCCGAGTGTCGAGAGCGCGTCATGCTGCAGTCGATCCATTTTAGCCATGGTGGGACCGGCCTCATCGACGACCGCCTCGCGTCTGTCCACTGACAGGCTCTCTTTCGCGAGCGGCGCGAAGACGTTAAACAGCCTTTGAGCTTCCTCCTCCATGCCTTGCACGTGCTCGCGCAGACGTCGAAGATCCTTCGTCCAGTCACTCCCGTCACGTTGCTTGAAAAGTTCCCCTTCGCGCCCCGCGCGCTCCAGAAGCGTGTTCATGTTGGCCTTCGCAACCCGAAAGCGCCGAAGCAGCGCGTCATACTCCTCTGGCATGGATGCCCCAAAGAGATCATTGCCGGGCGCATTGAGCTGTACCACGCGCTGCTGCATCCGTTGAACGAGGTCGGACTGCGCATCCAGCGCGAAGGCCGCGTCCACCAATCGTTGAGCGCTGCCGAGCGTGGCCTTGTGCATCTGAAGACTGGTCATGATGACGAGCAGGTCAAAAAGCGCGAGGACAAAATAAAAGTGATACCAGCGAATGCGTGACACGACGTTTGGTTTCCTTGCCGGATTCGGATTTCAGTCCCGCTGAAGATCGTGCAGCCTGGCACAGATGTCCTGTGTCTATTCACACAATCTTAAGCCGTTCCGGCGAGCTATTCATCGTGCCGCTCCGCCTCCGATTGCCGTAAAACATTACAGATGACGGGGATGAAATTGCCGGGCGCGCATTCCTTGTGCAATAGAGGATGCAAGATGGATGCCGGGGATGCCGGGTCATTCGGCCAGCCGTCAAGGCAGGCTATTCGGCGGGTGGACTCGGAGCGCGGAATACTCAAGGGCGTTCGCTCGAAAGTCCTCGAGGCTGTTCCTTAAACCGCCGGGGCGATTGCGACAACGCCATAACCGGGCGTGGCTTCGCATGATGTCCTGAATTTCGCGAGAGAGTGCGCCAACCCCCGAGCTGTTCGATTTCTGAAGCGGCAGCGCGAGCCGACCGCAGGCATGTTCCAGCACGTCCAGAGTGTGCCGAAGTTCATCCTGGATCAGCCCGGCGTCTGCGCACCTGGGCCGAGCCCTCGCGGCGGAACGGCGGATTCGTGCGATGCGTGAGCGCATCCGCGCGATGGCGGCCGGCTGAACCTCGGTCATGGGTGTTGAATCACCAAGCTGGCCTTGCATCGCCGCAAAGAGAATCGTGCGGTTCTTCATGGCGATGCCCGTTTCCTCGTGAACCCGGCCGGCATCGAGCCATGCGCGGGCAAGCCGGCCCGTCGCATCTTGAAAAACATGGCGGCTCAGCTCGGCCGCGAGATCAATGTGTGCGTTTGAAGAAGCGCACCATGAAATCGCGGCGCCGAGCAGAAACGCGGGATAGCTCACCGGCAGCATCTGGCGATGTCCGAAATCGCCCCAGTCCGTGATCAGGTAGCCCGCGGCGCCGCACCGCCGCCCCACGTTCGCGGCGCGTCGGAGGTTCTCGATCATATTCGTTGTTCGGCCGGCGAAACTGCACCAACTCGAAGTGCCCGGACAGACATAGAATTCAAGCTCGAGAACCGCCGGCCGCGAGCATTCTTTTTTGAAGGGATGATCGGCCTCGTATCCCCAGACGAGCGGAATCACGTCGCGCGGCAATCGTTCGATCATGTCGGGTTCGCGCTGGATCCAGTCGCTCCAGAACTGAATCCGGCGACCGTGCGCGGCCGCGGCGCGGCGAATCTTCATCAGGTAATCGAAGTAGACGCGGCCAGCGCCGCGCGTCCGGAACGATTTCCTGCTTTTCCCCTGACCCAGTTCGAACGGCTCATCGCATCCGACGTTCAACGTCCCGCTGGTAAAATTTGGCAGGAGTTGTTTATAGAGAGAAGCGACCAGCCTGATCGAACGGGGATTGACGGGGTTCAATGTTGTTGGCGTCGTTCGCGTCTCGCCCCATGGGGTCTTATATGGACCATCGTATTCGGCGAGCGGCGCGTAGGCCGGATGCCGGAGCCAGCGTTCCATGTGGCCCAGCGAGTTCTGGTTGGGCACCAGCTCAATGCCATATGAGCGGCACATGAGGTCGAGCGTGCCAATCTGGACGGACGTCATGGGCGAGGCATCTCGCCACACGCGCTCGTGCCCCCGATAGGCGAAGGTGTGCTCGGTGTAGAGCTGAAGCTGGTTGATCTTCCATGCCGCAAACTGCTTGACCAGCCCGCGCAGGGTCTTCATCGTGGGGACTTTGTCGCGGCTGATGTCGAGCAGGATTCCACGATGCGGGAAATCGGGCCAATCGACGATTTTCATGCACGGAATGTGTGAGCGAGCGTGAGCGACAAGCTGACGCAACGTCTGCATGGCATGTCGAATGCCCGGCATGCCCTCCGACTGAATTTCGATGGACGCAGGAGTAATTTGTAGAAGATAGGCCTGACTGCGCACGCGAGACGGCGCCTGCCTTGTTGTCGCGAGCCGCACGCAAAGCGCGACATCGCCGGGCCGGGCGCGGCTCGAGGATGACGTGCAACTGACTTCGCGATTCACCGCCAACGCGCCGTCTCGGAACAACCGTGCGGCAAAGGAGACCACCGCGGCCCGAGAATCAGGCGATTCGCATTCGATCACGAAACGCATTCGAGGATGTAGTTTGAGGCTTCCCGCACACAGGGTCGTGCGACGGGGCCGTGGAATAACTGTCAGGTCTTCGACTCGTCTGTGATGGGATGTTGCAGTCACTCGGCGGCAACCGAAACAGATGTGCAGCGATGGCGGTCAGGGCGTCGCCGAATCGGGCGCGTCTTTCACATCGTCCTCGCGCATCTCACCCGCCAACACGGGGGTGTCGCCGGCGACGGCATAGCAGCCCACGCGGGCGACGTATCGATCGCGCGGGGCGTCGTCGGCCGGGAGCAGGGCGAATTCGCCGCCAGTCTCGGCGAAGATCTTTCTGACGAGCTCAAAATCATGCGGCGGATGCTGTAAAGCACCGTCGCGGATCAGAAAGATGCGCTCCATGCCGTGATCGAGCAGGGTGATCTCGAATTCCTCGCCCTCGTCGCTGATGCGATGCGCGACCGTCAGACGGTGCGAGATTTTCTCAATGAAGTGCTCGTCCGGCAGGCCGCCGCTCCGCCGCGATTCGATGACAGCCTTGGCGAAGGCATCCAGTACGGCCGCCTCCCGGGCAGCGGCCCATTGCTCCTGAGGTCCGCCGTCGTTGGGGAACTGGCCGACGCCGGCCGCCTCAAAGACAAGCGTTCGCTTGGAAGCAGTGGATGCGTCGTTGCGCGGCGCTGCCACCGGCGCGGCAGCTCCGTTGCTGCCGCTGTCGATGTGGACGGTGTAGGCCTCGACGGGCGGTTCGGTCCGATCGGCCGTGCCGCGCTCGCGACCATTGGAACCGCAGCCTGCGAGTGGCAGCGCCGAAAGGCCCAGGAAAAAGATAGCGGTGATTTGAAGAGAAGTTTGCATACGAAATCCGTTTCGCGTTGAAAGTGATTCGGACGGTCCGTCTGGAGCGCAACGTTAGTTGGCGAAAATGGATGTGTCAAGGAAAATCGGAACCGCTGCGGGCCGCGCGAACTACGGTCGCGCAATCGGCTCGGCGCGGACCAATGCCAGGTCGTCTGCTTCCACAGCGTCGCCGGCAGCGCTTCCCGCGATCTGAAAATTGCTCATCAACGTCAGGATCGAAACATACAGATACCCCACCGTGAACAGGCTCATGAAGAACAGGCCGATCCACATCTTCATCTGAATCGTGTACGCCACGCACACCGCCATGTAACCTGCCATCAGCAGCTCGCAGGCGGTCTGGATCGTCTTGGCATTGAGCCGATTTTTGGCGGTCTTGCGCCGCCAGCGCCGATCGTTTCCCGCCCCAACGCCGAACTTGGGCGTGCGCACGAACTCCGACTGCCCGCCGAAGAATCCCTCGAACGCCGCGCGGGCGTTGTTGATGGAAATCCCGATGCCAACGGCCATCAGAAATGGAAGGTACTTCAGGCTCTCGCCCCAGGTCCGGAAGATCTCCCGCTGCGATGCGATGTAAAAGCTGCTTGCGGAAAACGTGGCCAGCAACACGAGGGACATGTCCATCGCGAAGCGCATCCACGGGCTGTCGGCGAAGATCGTGTTCTTGTAATACAGGGCCGGGAAAAGCAGCAGCGTCAACATCACGATCAGAAAGTAACTCAGGCAGCTCGTGAGGTGGAAGAACGCTTCCAGTTTGATTCGCCACGACAATCGCGACTTCAATATCGCCGGCAGCAGCTTACGGCACGTCTGCGCGCCGCCCTTGGCCCAGCGATGCTGCTGGCTCTTGAACGCGTTCATCTCCGGCGGGAGTTCGGCCGGGCTGGTGACGTGCGGCAGATAGACGAACTTCCAGCCCTTCATCTGAGCCCGATAGGACAGATCGAGGTCTTCGGTCAGCGTGTCGTGCTGCCAGCCGCCGGCGTCGGCGATGCACGTCTTTCGCCAACCGCCGGCCGTGCCGTTGAAGCTCATGAACCGGCCGGAGCGATTGCGCGCCGCGTGTTCGATCACGAAGTGGCCATCGAGCAAGACGGCCTGCGCCTTGGTCAGCAGCGAGGCATCGCGATTGATGTGCTCCCACCGGGCCTGGACCATGCCGACCTTCGGGTCGGCGAAGTGGTCGATCATGTTTTCGAGGATGTCCGGGTGCGGAACGAAGTCTGCATCGAAGATGACGATAAACTCGCCACGCGCGACTTTCAGTCCTTCCTCCAGCGCCCCGGCCTTGTAGCCCGCGCGGTTGTCGCGATGGAGCAGGACAATGTTGTGGCCTCTTGCGCGCATCTCGTCCACCGTGCGACGGACGATATCGACGGTCTCATCGGTGCTATCGTCGAGCACCTGTATCTCGAGCCGGTCGCGGGGATACTCGATTCGGCAGGCGGCGCGGATCACCCGGCGGGCGACGAACTGCTCGTTGTACATCGGGAGCTGGATCGTTACGAACGGCCGCTGCTCGAAACGCTTTAACGCCCGGGGCAGGTTTCGGCGGTACTTGTAATATAGATAGACGAGTTGATAGCGGTGGACGCCGTATACGGCCAAAAGGGCGCAGACGACCAGGTGCGTCGTGACGAGGAACATACTCCAGGATGTGGCTTCGTTCATACTGGCGCCGGCCGCGTGGGCATCACTCGCCGACAGGGTCGACGAAAGAGGCATGGCAGTTCAGATCGCTGGATTCTATGGGTCCCGTCAATCATGTGTCAATGCAAACGCCCTCGCACCGAAAGCCCCGAATATTCGAGATAAGTTCTTTTCGCTTGGCTATTTGTGATTTTGGTTGAAGGGGGCGACTGTCCGATACCGTATATCTGCTTCCAGTCATTTCGCTTGACCCGCATCAATTGTTGCCGCCTGGGTTTTGCCAAGCCGTCCCTATGCACAACAGGTCCCCTGAGACGAATCCGCAGGAAATAGGCTTGTCGCGGATCAATACTAAGTCTAGTCTACTCAAACCGGACCATTCGCAACGGCTCTGATCCAACGCTTGACGCATGGAGGAGACGATGAACCTTGTAGCCGCACTTTCCATCGCTTCCTGTCTATTTACCTGTCCTCCGAACGACGCGGGAACCATTGTCGTCGTTGGCGGCGATCTAGAGATAATCCAGTTTGCCGTTCCTGGTGAGGTCGATTATCGGCTCGCCTACAACAGCTCACGGATCGCCCTGTTTTTCGACGCGAGCGCCACGCAGCTTGCTCCGCCGAACACCACGTTTCAATCCCCGTCGGCCCAAATCGAACTCGGCGACATGAATCTCGACGGCCGCGTCGATGGACAGGACGTGCAGATTTTTGTAGACGTTCTCCTTGGCAACAATACCAACCCGGCCCTGATTGCCCAAGCCGACTTCGATGAAAACACCCTGCTCAACTCGAATGACACCGCACTTTTCGTCACCGCCTTGCTCTCCGGCGTGACGGCGACGAGCACGGTCACGCTGTTCGCTCAAGGACTCTCGGCGAGCGCGAGCCTTTGCGATACGCCTGTGGACATACTGACCGACGAGAACGAGAACGGGACTTTTGTTCTCGCCGGCACGGTGGAGACAACGGTTGTCCTATTAACATTAAGCCCATCGAGCGGACCGGCGGGGACACGGGTTACGGCGAGCATGAGCCCCGCGACTGCGCCCCTGACGTTTACGGCCAACACGACCGCTACCTGGGTGGGCGTATTCCAGCCGCTCGTTGGGAGTCCAAGTGCCTCCTTTCAAATTCAATACAGCGCGGCGCAAGTGCGCGAACAGAGCGTGGCTCAAGCAGACCTGATCGTGGGCGATGGAACCCTTGTCAATGCACCCGATTTTGCAACGACACGTGCTCCAGGAAGTTTGGTCGGGACCTTGAGTCTCAACTTCGGTAACATCATCGTCGCAAAACCGTTTTCTTTCGCACCCACTCCCACAGGTCAATGGCGAAAAATCGAATACATGGATTCTTCAATCTCGACCGGCCCTCCCGTCCTGGGGGTGGAGCCCGATACGCTGGAGGTCATGGCCCTTAGCATCGAAGACAATCCGGAAGACCAACACGAATCGGTTTTCGTTCACGCCTACGGATTCCACTACGCGGCCCTTGTTGAAATCGAAGAGAACGCGACGACAGTGGTGAACTCGCCGGCGAGTTTGTTTGTTGATCTGGTTTCTTACGATTCCACGGCAGCGCAGTTTCACGTGCTTTCCAATATCGAGCTCGTCAAAGTCACCAACGACGGAGACCCGAGCCTGATCATCTACACAAGCGATCTCGAAAAGCCGGTGATTCTCGTTGATTATCCATTGGACCCGCTCGATTTTCCGAATGTCTGGCTGCTGAGAATGCCGGAAGGGGGAGAGGGCTTGGCGGCAATCGTTTCTCACTTCGGTTCGTGAACGCGAATGGAGCGAAGCGAAATGACACTGAGAAAGCACGCTCACAGGCTCACGGCTGCCGTCACGCTCTCGTTAGTAGCAGTTGGAGGGTGCAGCGAACCCAAGACCGTAACGCCCGACATGGGCACCATCCCAGTGAAAGCGTGGATCGTTCTCGGGCCGTCTGCCGGCGAGCAAATCGGCGAAGATAACAATCGCGGCTGTCGTCTCACCCAGGCGGAAATCAACCAGTTTCGTGCACAGCTTATCACGAATCGTAAGGCTTTCAGCCCAAAGCTGAATATCGTTTGGGCGATGGCCGATCAGGAAACTATTCACGATTCCGGTATTCCCATTTTCGGACAGCGGCGACGCGATCTCGGACAGTTTCTTCAGCAGTTGTACAAGCAGGGAATTGGAGCAGCGGATTTATCAATATCTACTTCTGCGGGAACATCGAGCGCAACGGTATCGCGATCGAGGCTACCACGCGCGATCCGGCCCTAGACTCCGAGACACCTTTAATCGTTATTAATGATGGAGGCGGGACGAGTGCATCGGGGCACTTCGCCTATACTGCTCACAATACACTCGAACGAGGTAGTGTCAATTCCTGTGTAAATTGCTGAGCGGGCATCCTTCATCGCACATTTCTTACGCGGCTTTCGTTTTGCCTTTCGTCCTCTTTGCTTCCGGCAGCTTCACC
>DATMEE010000131.1:0-3554 GCA_035557035.1 Phycisphaerae bacterium | reverse complement strand
CGAAAAATCCAAGCGCTTCCGGTACGAAAAATTTTGCGTAGATATGCGGAATGAAAAACAATCCGCAGATCAGCCGCAGGATGTTGAACCCGTCGGTCAGATCGAAATTTTGCGCAAGGCCGGACATTGGCGTTCCCCCGTTTCCCCGGAGGCGAGCATAGCGCGGTTCGTGACGGACTTCAGCCGGGAGAGTCGGACGCGCGGTTAGGCGGCGTGTGGTTCTTTGACCGCTGGGACTGACTGAGGCCACCAGAATTGTTCGAACTCGACGGACGAGACCGGGCGTCCGAAATAATAGCCCTGCGCCTCGTTGCATCCCATGCCGACGAGTACGTCCATTGTGGCCGCATCCTCAACGCCCTCGGCAACCACGTCCAGTCCGAGCTGTTTTGCAAGACCGATTGTCGAGCTCACGATGGCGGCGTCGCCCGCGTTATTCCGAATTTCCCCGACAAACGAGCGGTCGATTTTTAGCCGGTCGAAGGGATATTTCTTCAGGTAGCTGAGACTGCCGAAGCCTGTGCCAAAGTCATCGAACGAGAGGCCAACGCCGAGCGAGCGCAGCCGGACAAAGATTTCTGCTGCGCGTTCGTCATCACTCAACAATATGTTCTCGGTTACTTCGAGGTCCAGAAGGTGTGGAGAGAGGCCGCTCTCCTTTAGCGCCTCCGCCACCGCTCCGACGAGGTTATCCGATTCAAGTTGCGATGGCGAAAGATTGACACCCACTCGCAGATTTCGACCTTGACGCTCCCAAGCCGCGCCCTTGCGGCACGCCGTATGCAACACCCAGTAGGCAACGTCATTGGATGAAGCGGAAGTATGAACGATGTCCATGAATTCCGCCGGACCGATCAAGCCGCGTTTCGGGTGTCTCCACCGTATCAATGCTTCCGCGCCAATCAGACGGAGATCGCGCAGACGGATCTGCGGCTGATAGAACAGCTCGAATTCGTTGCGCTCGATCGCTCGTGCGAATTCCGACTCCAAAGCCAACTTGTTGGCGAGCGCGGCTTTGATCTCCTCGGTGTAGAAGCTCCATTTTCCTTCGCGCGCGGCCTTTGCGCGGTACAAGGCGAGATCGGCGCTCGACAGCAACTGCTCAGGCGAACTGGTGTCACGTGGATAAACCGAGATGCCGATACTGCACCCGATGCGCATTTCCCGACGGCGCAACGAGAAGCTCTCGTTCTGAAAATTATGACAAATGCGGGCGGCAAGTGCCCCGGCGGTTTGAGCGACTTCAACGCCGGAGATGACGATTGCGAATTCGTCGCCTCCCAGGCGCGCGACCAGCGCGTCATTGCCGAGGAGCGTCTGCAACCGCTGAGCTACGAGACACAGCAGGTCGTCTCCGAAGGTATGGCCCAACGTGTCGTTGATGTCCTTGAACCTGTCGAGGTCGATAACGAGCACCGCCACTTCGTGGCGCTCCAGCTCAGCCTCCATCAGTGCCGCGTCGAGATGCTCGCGCAGGGTGTGCCGGTTGGCCAAACCCGTCAGCGTGTCGGTGCTCGCCAGATGCCGGATACGCTGTATTTCGCGCTTCCGGACGGAGATGTCTCGCAGTAACGCGCCGTACTCGGTGCCGTGTGCACCCTCCCAGCCGAAAAGATGTGCTTCGACCGGGAAAATCTGCCCGTCCTTGCGGCGCCCTTCCAGCTCCACGACATTTCCCGGCATGGATCTCAGGATCTCGGGGCCGAAGGCGATGGTGCGATCGGTGGCGTCCGCCTTCGATATGACCTCGTTCAGCGGTGTTCCGATCATTTCGGCGGGGGCGTGTCCGAACATTGCAGCAGCCGCCGGATTCCAGAAAGTGATCAATCCGTTCTGGTCGGTGCAGGCGAGCCCATCGCCAACCGACATGGCCACGCGCTGAAACCTCCGCTCGGCGATGCGCCCAAGCCAGCCGCGCAAATCGATTTCATGAGCGGCGCCGGCACAAAGGTAGCCCACGGCGACGATATGCAGCAGCGAAGTATCCAGGATGTAGGGCGAGTCCCACTGCAGCCACCAGGCCCCAAGTTCGACGGTAACGGCAATCGAAAGAACAATCGCCGCGCGTTGCAAATGTTTAAGCCGGCCCCACGCCGTGCTCATGACAAGGATCAGGCCGATGGCACCGATGAGGGCGAGCAGTAGCGGCAAACCTTGCAGCGCTCTGCCTTGCAGCACCGACTCTGTTGCGAGCGCTTGAAGGACCGCGCCCGGCATGATGCTACCCTTGGGCACGTTCACCCGATCACCCAGCTCCAGAGCGGTGGCGCCGACGATGACCTTCTTCTTTGAAAGCAATTCCTGCAGCGTTGAAGTTTCTTGCCGCAGAACATCTACGTAGGAGAGAACAGGAATTTCCCCTGCGGTGATACTGAAGTCGATCGCGAACGTTCCGGCGCGAAGTTGAGGCGATCCTCCCAACAATGCGCCAAGCGAGGGCACGAAATCTCCGCGCACCTGGTCACCGAACGGATAGCGGCGTACCAGCCCGTCGGTGTCGGCAACGACGTTCACCGACGCCGCCCAGGAATGATCGGCGAAGGCCGGCAGCGGACTGTTGTAGAAGATCAGACCTTGCTGATGACTGCTCCACTGCTTGAACGCGGGCAATACGACAGAACCGCCGGCATCGCGAAGCGCCTCGGCAAAGCGGCGATCCGACGCTTCGTCGGATGGCGAACTGAAGTCGATATCAAAAGCGATTTCGCTTGCGCCGGCTTGGCGCAGCTTGGCCAACAAATCTGCGTGTACCGCCCGCGGCCAGGGCCACACGCCCATCTTCTCGAGCGAAGGCGGGTCGATCGCGACGAGAACCACTTCGCCGGTAGGCGCGCGAGAGAGGAGAGCAAAGCGACTGTCGACTACAAGATTGCGGATAGCCTCATGCGCGCCCGTTAGGAGCGCCACAAGCAGCAGAGCTGCAACAAAAGCGTGGGGCGCAATGCGTCGCATGGGCGGCAATCAGCGAGAATTACTTTTTCCCGAGTTTCCCGAGCAGGCCGCCCAGTCCGTTGCCGACGTTTCCTACCGTGTTGCCAAGTGCGTTGCCGACGCCGCCGACGGTATTGCCGAGGCCATTGCTGACGCCCCCGACGGTGTTGCCGAGGCCGTTGCCGACGCCTCCGACCGTGTTTCCGAGGCCGTTGCTGACGTTCCCAACCGCATTGCCGAGGCCGTTGCTGACGTTCCCGACAGTGTTGCCGAGACCGTTGCTCACGTTTCCAACGGTGTTGCCGAGCGCGTTGCCCACGCCGCCGCCGTTACCGTTGCCATTACCGTCGCCGTTTCCATTGCCGTTTCCGTTTCCGTTTCCATTTCCGGAGCCGTTTCCGCCAATGCCGAGGACCGCGGCTACCGTCCCGACGGCGCCCTTACTCCCGGACGATTTCGTATTCGCGCTGGTATCGCGAGTGCGGGCACCGACCGCACGATCCGCACCTTCAGAGCGCGCGAGTCCTTTTGTGACCTTATTGAAATCGAGTTTGACCTCCCCGAGTGCGGCTTTGATCACCCCCGGCTGCGAAGCCCGGTTGACCTCGCGCGGAAGGATGACA
>DATMEE010000130.1:0-8393 GCA_035557035.1 Phycisphaerae bacterium | reverse complement strand
AGGCCGTGTCTTCGTCCTCGGACGGCGCCTCACCCAACGCGTAGCCAAGACTCGCGAGATGTTTCTTCTCAGCGTCGGTGAGCGGAACGCTGATGCCGCGCCCTTTGCCATAGATCTCCTTGAGAAACTTGACATCGGCTTCGAGCTTGTCGCACTTGGCGACGAACTGGGCTTCCTTCACGAGATTGCGCCGCTCGGCGGGATCGTTGATGATGTCGTAGAGCTCCCGGCCCACGCTCTTGTCGATGAATTTGAATCCATCCTTACGAAATGCCGTCAAAATCGGCCCCCACATGTTGCCTTGACTGAAGATGGGCCGATTCTTGCCGGTCTTCGCATAGAGCATTTTTTCGAGACTCGCGCCTTGGAATGTGTGCTCCGTTTGAATGCCGGTCAGGCCGCACAGCGTCGGTGCCACATCGACATGCTCGACGGTTAGCGCGCTTCGGCCCGCCTGGATCAGTTCGGGATTATGCATCATCAGGGGCACGTGTATTAATTCGTCATATAGCGTATGGCCGTGCTCCAGGCCGTTGTGCTCCATGAATTCCTCGCCGTGGTCGGCGGTGAGCACGGTGATGGTCTGCTCGTCGAGTTTGGATTCTTTGACGGCGGCGAGCAGGCGGCCGACTTCGTGGTCCGTGTAGGCGATCTCGGCATGGTAGAGGGCTTCGAGGCGCGGGATCGGGATGCTGGATGCGGGAATGACGCCGTTGCGGAACTTGATGACGTCCTGTGCAGTCCCGAATAGCGTCGGGTCGGGCTGATGGTCCATCGAAAGAGCGAATTTTTTGCGGTATTCGACCGGCGGGTCATAAGTCATGTGCGGATCGAAATAGTGAACCATCAGAAAGAACGGCCGATCTGATTTTTCCTGATGTTTCCTGATCCAGTCGATGGCCCAGTCGGAGATCTCAGTGGCGCGGCGCTCGACCGGCTTGGCCTTATTAGGTGGGTCGAAATAATCGTGCGTCTCGAAACCGCGATCCATCTTGTATTTCTTGCTTAGAAAAAAGACGTTTACGATCGCGGCGGTGTCGTATCCCTGATCGTAGAAGCACTCGGCAATCGTTCGCACGTCGGGAGAGAGGCCCTCGAAATCGAATGGGCCGCCATTCTTCATCTTGGCGCCGGCACCGTGCTGCTGGGGATAGCACGATGTCAGCAACGAGGCGGTGGAAGGCAGCGTCCAGGGAGCGTGGGAGAAGGCCTGCTGGAAAACGAAGCTTTCGCGGGCGAAGGCGTCGATGTTCGGCGTCAACCCGAGCGTGTTTCCATAACAGCCGAGCTTGTCGGCGCGCAGGGTGTCGATGATAACCAGCAGCACGTTTCGGGCCGCGGCGGGGGGATCGGAGCGCCGGGGCTTGTCCTCTTCCTTGCCGCACGAGCCGGCTGCGCCAAACGAGAAAAATGCCACGATGGCGGCATAGATGGCGCGTGATGATCGTCGATGATGCTTCATCGTTCGGGCGGGAAAATGCGCTACCATTCCGATATCAGCACGCGCGTGCCGCTTCGCACGAGCTCGTATAACTCGATCGTATCCGCGTTCGACAGGCGCACGCAGCCCATCGACGCCGGCGTGCCCAGGCGGTTTTCCGCCGGCGTGCCGTGAATGTAGATGAACCGGTCGTGCGAATCGATGCCCGTCCCCCTGTTCACCCCCGGCTCCAGGCCGCGAAGCCACATGATGCGCGAAAGCACCATGTCGCGCGTCGTTTCCGAGCCGGGCTTCCAAACCTCGCCGGTGAAGCGGCGGCTGACCAGCACGGCCCCGGCCGGAAGGCCTTCGCCGATTTTCTCGTCGATCAAGTGCCAGCCGCGCGGCGTCTGATAGGAGTTCTCGCGATTGCCCACGCCCTTTTCAGCCGTGGAGCAGACGTAGGTGAATTCGACGCGGCCGTCGCGAATCCCGATCAACTCCTGTCGGGTCACCGAAACCCAGAGGCCAAGCCTGTCGCCGACCTGTTCGTTCCAGGCGGCTTCCTGGAGTCGATTCCAATCGGCTTCGGGCAACATGGCCCCCTTTTCGAAATCGCGGGGACGACTCTGCTCCGCCTCCGCGCCGGTGCGACAGCCCGCCCCGGCCGGGATGAGCAAAACGAGGCACATGACCACGTAGATTCGAAGCATCATGCGCTATGGTATCGGCTATCGCATTCCCCTTCAATGCAAGGGAATACGCAAAGAAACCTGGCTTGAACGGAAGGCGGCGACTCAAATTATTCCACATCAGGTTTTGCTTGATCGGCGCTTGGAATGGGGCAATAATATTAACTGACGGCTCGATGTGCGTCCGACCCCCGCCGCCGCCCTCGTCCCGACCCTCCGGCGGGCGGCCCGAAAAACCCGGTCAAACAGGAGAATGCCATGTCCCGCCTTTTTCTCCGACTGTTCGCGCTGCCTGTCTTATTGTCACCGACCATCGCAATTGCTTCCGGCCCGTCGGACCTGCTGAAACAGGCGATCAAGGAGAACGAGAGGAAGGACCAGACTGGGCCGCGACCCGTCGATCGCACGCAGCAGGATCGCCTGACGGCCGAAGCCAATCAACTCGTGGATGAAAAGGAGTTCAAGCAGGCGGTTGCGCTTTACGAGCGAGCCTATCGCCTCGATCCGAACAATCGGGCCACGTATGCGCGCCTACTGGTCGCGAAGCGAGCGGCCGGCGTCATGACGGCGCAGGATCGCGAGGCGCTGACGCTGCTGGAGGAAGAACAGGCTGCCGAGGTCGACCAGGTCCTTCGCCGGGTGCGGCTGCAGATCATTCAGGCCCGCCAGGCGTCGCGGGCGGGCGATTTCGGACTTGCCTCGGAGCGGGTCCGCAACGCGCGAGACGAATTGAACGCGCTGCCGGACACCGTCGATGCTTCTCCATACGAGCGGGAGCTTTCGACGCTTTCCAACGCCATCAAACGGAAGACGGCCCGGGCGACGAAGGATGATCGCGAAGTGAAGGGGTCCGGCTCCAGCCTGACAGTCACGCGACGTGGCGGCCGACCGCTCACGTTGGCCGATGTCGGAGACGAAGATGTTGGTCGGGAGCAGGTTGTATATGAGGAGCGCGATTCGGATGAGGGCGAGGACTTTGACGAGTGGTGCGACGATGCGGCGTCGCACGAAGTCTCGGATGACTATCGCTACGTCGAATCAGGGGAAATCATCGAAGTGGACGATGCGCTGTATGGCGAGCAGGCCGTTCATGCTTATGCTCGCGAGCTTTCGCGAACGGTGAATCGCCGGCGCGTGCAGACGTTCATCAACAATCAGGTCGCGTCGCTGGCGCACGGACCGGATGTTGATCTGGTCTATCCGCACGATTGGGCCGAGAAGACGGGCCACCGCGCCGAATATCGTGACGGCATCATTCACGCAGGCGAGCCGTTCGATGGGGCCGATGGCGAAACCTATCAAACCGTGATTTACGATTTGGCCGAGCTGGTTCATCCGGTTCCGAATTTCTATGCGGCCTATCCGGGAACCGCCCGCGAGCAGCGCACGCAGTCGCTCGATCGGCAGTATCTTCGGGAGCGGAGCATGATTTTCAACGGCTGGCCCGAGGACCTCGCGGCCGGATTGCCGCTATTGCACTTCTTCGGCGGGATCGACAACAACGCGGTGAGCACGCGGACCGACCCGTACGAGACGGCGCGAATCGTCGAGACGCTGAACCGGTTCATCAACAGTCAGAATGCCGTGCGATCGCCGGCGACGAGCACCGCGGAGCCGGATTAGTTTCAGAGCCCCGCGCGGAAGTGCGGGGCTGGCAGTTCGGCGACACATCCTGAATCCGCGCGTAATCAGCATTCGAGCTCCGACCGCTTCCTGACGGGCGCGGCTCTGTCTACTCGCCGCTTCGCGGCGAAGACTGGCGCGATCTGTGGAGTGGACCGGCCGTCAGACACCAAATCCGCGATGCCGTGGGCGTGTTTCAATTTGTCGAGATAGTGCAAGTCCTTGCGATTGAACTGGCGGACGAAGATGAGTTCGCTCAGCAGGCGGCGGGTGCGCTCGCGGCGAGGGCCGTCGATCTCGCGATGTAGTGTCATGTCATCGACACTTCCGGATTCATACATCACGTCGAGGCCGGTGGCGAGGCCGACGCCGACCGAATGGGTCGGCTTGTTCCAGGCGAGGGATTCGAGGAGCACGGTGGAGTTGATGCCCACGACGGCGTCGGCGTTCGACAGCCATTGGTGGAGCGAGCCGTCGGTGGTGACGTGTACATTGGACCGCGGAGTGAGCGCCACGTCGGCGAAGTGTGGATGGGGCCGGACGATAAAATGCTCGGTTGGAAACTTGCCGGCCAGCGCCGATACGAACGCGTCCATCGTGCGGTAGGGCGAGGCGAGGGTGATGTTGGTGTCGCGCTCGTCCTGAAGGGGGACGAAGATATAGCCGCCGGGAATTTTGGATTTTGGATTTTGGATGGCGGAATGGGGGGGTGGGTTGAGGTTCTCCTGGCGTTTTTGAAGCTGTTCATGACGCCAGCGGGTGAGCCAGTCGTCGAGGCCGGGGTTTATCGCGATGGTCGACAGGTCGATCCTTCGGATGGAACTGCGGGCGTTGGTGCCTTCGAGATCGAAGTACATCGTGGTCGATTGCGGAAACCAGCCAAGCTCGGCGTAGCGGATGGGAATGCCGCGCTCGTCGGCCATGCGCCTTGTTGTCTGAAATGCATCAGACGCGCCCGTCCATTGGAAAATGACATCAGGTTGAGTGCGATCGAGTAGCGCCCCGAAATCGCGATGGTCGTCGCGGATGAATTTTCTCTCGTCGCAAACTTGTTCCAGCCCCACGGCTGCCGCGGGGTGGCAGACGTACCAGCTTTCGACGCCGATCTCGCGCAAGGTATTGCCCATCGCGGCGAAGAAGCCGGCAACGGCGTGGCAGCGGGCCGGGCGATCCTTGAAACCGACGGCGACGGGAAAGAGAATCGTCAGGGGGGCCGGCGCTTGTTCATATTCAATTTGTTCAGGCGTGCATGAAGCGGTTCCCCTTCCTGAAAAAGCTGAATTTTCCTGAATTTTTTCCGCCGCCTGGACCCGCTCTGACATGGCTATTCAACTCTCCTCACCAGCTCACGACAAAAGGGCTTGTTCGACGTTCCGCGATTAGCGCCTAACGGCAAGCCGAATTCGAGTGGTTCATATTGCGTAATCAAGGTTGCCGGCGGTCGTCGGGTAATAGACTCTGGGAAACAAGGATCGGGCGTGCAGGCCGTCGATGGACAGGATTTCCGGGACCAGCCAGCGCTCGACGAAAAGGTTGCGATTGCGTTTTTGGAAGTTGCCGTATTTCGCAGCGAGCTGCTCGCGCTTGATGAAGGACGTTGAATTCTCGGGGCCGAGCTGCTGATGGGCGTGATCGACGGGACAGGCAGCCACCTGCCAGCCGCAGGCCCGGGCGCGAAATGTCAGGTCGGTGTCTTCGTAATAGCCCGGCGTGAACGATTCATCGAAGAGGCCGATCTCGTCGAGCATCGATTGCCGCATGATGCAGACCGATCCGGAGATGCCGTCGAACTGGCCGGATTGAAGCTCTTCGGTCGTGGCGACGCGGCACCAGCCGAGGCGTTCGAACGGCTCGCGCTGATAAATGACGCCCGTGGGTCCGGCGATTCCGAAGAGCGGGTGAGCGTCCATGAAGTCAACCAGGCCGTCGAGCCAGCGCGGGTCGTGAAAGACCAGATCGCTGTTGATCGTGACCAGATGCCGCGGAGCGAAGTGCTGGCAGGCGAGCCGGTGAAGCAGATTGTGTCCGGCGGGGTATCCGATGTTCTGCTCGACCCGGGCGAGGGCGACGCGGCCTTTCTGGCGCTGCGAAAAGTCCTTAAGCAGCCCGGCGGCCGGCGCGGCGGAACCCTGGTCCAGAATGAACAGCCGCCATTGGGCGGATTGGGCCATGCATCCGGCGAGTGAATCGAGCAACCGGGCAACGGCGAGATGGGCGTCCCAGACCAGAAGCGTGACGAGCACGTCGATGGGTGTTTTTTTGTCGAGCGATGATGCAGCCGTATCAAGCATGGGTTCGTTCATTTTCCTTCAGAATAGGCAGAATCGAGCCTGCCTGATCGAATCTTGCGCCAACAGTTGCCGCGGACTTTGCATGATCCGCACTGGATTCATAAAGACGATGCACGCGTAGGCCGCGCCGTTCGAACTCGTGGCGGCGGCGCCATATCGCGTCTTCGTGCAGCCACGAGCTTATGAGGATGACCGCGGCGCCGAGTTGTTCCGCTTCTTCGGGCGGCCGGATGGGCCAGCCCCACAGCATGCGATCATGACTGCCCGGGTCATCATCGATGATGCCGACGATTTCAACGGGGGAGTTGGCCCAGACCTGGGCTAGGGCGCGGGTATGACGGCCCGCGCCATAGATGACGAGCGGCCCGGCTTCGTCGCGGGCCAATTCGTCGAGTTTTCTTGCGAGCCGGATTTTCGCGCCGGGGGGGACCGTTAGTTCACCGGCGCCGGTCCCGGTGTCCGAGACAGCGGTGATCGCATGGCTCGCGGGCCACCATTTCGGCTCCGCGGAGGCCGCTTCGTCGAGCAGTTCAAAGAACCGTGTCGTGTTTGGGGCGGGAGAAAAAGAGCTTTGGATCGTGTTTCTCGCCGCCTCGGAAATGCGGCTTGTCGCGGCGGGATCATCGACGAGACCGGCGATGATCTCGGCGGCCGTATCGACGTCGCCGACCGGGTAGACAAAGCCGTTTTCACCGTGACGGATGACGTCGGGCGGCCCACTGTCGACGGCAGTGACGACGGGCACACATCCGGCGGCCATCGCTTCGAGCATGGCGACGCTGAGGCCTTCATGGGACGATGCCAGAATGGAGACATCGGCCCATTGCCAGAATTGTTGCATACGGTCCGGCGGGAGCGCGTCCAGAAGTTCGATGGTCGAGAACCGTTGTTTCGCGGGGCCGTCGCCCGGGGCTTGAACGGAAGCAGTCCGAAATAACCGGGCGAGTGATTCGACTTGCGACGACAACTCGTCGCCCTGGGGGCCGTCGCCGACGATTTGCATCTCGGACCAGACACCGCGTTCAAAAAGGCGGCGGGCCAGGCGCGACAGGTCGAACACGCGCTTGACCAGTTGCTCGATGCGGCCGCCGTAAGCGATGCGAATGGGGCGGTTATGCCGGTCTTCGCGCGGGGTCGCGGGCGGTGCCTCGATGGCGTGGCCGATCAAGGCGATGTCGCCACGTCGAGCGGGAAGTTTCCGTGAAAGGGCGTGCCGGCACGCCTTCGTGTTGACGACGTATCGATGAATGATCGGCTCGTAATTGGCGAGGCAGGCGTAGTCGTAGGGATTGTCGCTGTGGTTCCAGGCGAGCACGCGCAGTTGATCGGCGTGAGCGACGGAGAGTGCCGCGGCGACGGCGTAGCTCTCGGCGTAGATTGCGGGCAGCACGATTGCGGGAAGCGTATCGCGGTACGCGCGAACCTGGTCGGGCCAGTGCGCGGGTGATTGCAGAGCTGGGGCGAAGCGGCAATCGAACCGGGGTGAGCGGGGCAGGCATTCGAGGCCGAGTTCCTGAAACCCGGCACAACACTCGTGTACAACCCAATGGACCGATCGGCCGGCATCCAAAAGTTGGCTGGTGAGGCGCAAGGCCCAGGAGGTGTGTCCACCGACTGCCAGGCCGAGTGGAAGGGAGAAAGTGATGGGCCAGACGTTGGTTTTGGGAAGAGTCACTCGCGGTCCTCGGCTTGCCGACATTGTTTTATCGGTATCGAGCGAGAGCGATTCCAGTTCCTGCGTTCAAGCCGGCGAGTTGCGGCTCTCGATAACTTCGCATCAGCGAACAGGTTGCCGATGGCGCGAGGGTTCTTTTCACGAGATGAATGCAACCTCCATGACTCGAGGCGAGTTGTTGGCCCTCGGCCGCGAGGGCGACGGCGTTTTGTTTGTCAATCTAGCGACGAAAGCGATTCGTGAGTGGCCGGAGGATGACGAACTGAGGCTCCTGCTGATTCACCATCTGGTGAAGTGGGGGCTTCTTTATCGCGCTTCGCAGTATTGCAGCGAGATGAAAATGGGCGGGGGCGCAGAACTTGCCGATTTGCGATCGAAGCTGTCGTGCATTCGCAATCATGGATTAGCGTCGTGGTCACGATTCGAGCAGCAGTACCGGAACAATTTGCACCTGCTGGAAAAACGCGTCGGTGGGGCCCCGGAGGTGAAGGCGAGTTGGAATCCGCGGGGGTTCGAACTTCACCAGACTCGCGCGGGGGAGTGGCAGCTCTTTGACGTTGGGGCGCAGGAATGGCGTCCGGCGTTTGGGGATTTTCGCCCACCGCAAACTATTGAAGCGATCGCGCTCGGGCTGGCAGGGCGGTTAATTGCGCCGCTGGTGATTGACGGATTGGGCCTGGGGGCGACGCTCG
>DATMEE010000129.1:0-2945 GCA_035557035.1 Phycisphaerae bacterium | reverse complement strand
GGCGGGCGTGATCGGTTTGACCAAGTCGGTGGCAAAGGAGCTGGCGCGCCGGGGTGTGACGTGCAACGCGGTGGCGCCGGGATTCATCAAGACCGACATGACGAACATCCTCTCGGACAAGGTGAAGGAGGCGGTCAAACCGCTGATTCCGTTGCAGCGTTTCGGCGAGCCGGAAGAGGTTGCCGCGGCGGTCGCGTTTCTCGCTTCGCCGGCGGCGAGCTATATCAACGGACAGGTGCTGGTGGTGGACGGCGGGCTGCACATGTAAGCGGGTTTCGGCGTCGCGGGTGAACGAAAATAGTCGCATTTTAAGATTGTGTGAGTGAACAAGTGGAAAAACAGGTAGAGACTGTAATGACGGAAGAAGAAATCAGGGAAAAAGTCGTCAAGATCGTGAGCGAGCAGATGGGCGTCGACAAGAACGAAATCACGATGGAGACGTCCTTCGTAAACGATCTCAACGCCGACTCGCTGGATACGGTCGAGCTGGTCATGGAGTTCGAAGACCAGTTCGAGCTGAGCATTCCCGACGAGGAAGCTGAGAAGATTCAGACGGTCGGCGCGGCCGTGCAGTTCATCCACAAAGCCCACCAGGAAAAAGGCAAAAAGGGAGAGTGATGCGCCGTTCCCATCGCTTTCCATTGCCCGGACGTAGAGGCTTTTTGAATGTCTGATCGTCGTCGCGTCGTCATTACCGGAATGGGTGTGGTCACTCCGCTGGGGAACACGGTCGACGTGTTCTGGGAGCGGCTGCTGGCTGGCCAGAGCGGCATTGCGCCCATCACCAGTTTTGACACGGGCCAGTTCGGCACGCGCTTCGGCGGCGAGGCTCGCGATTTCGATCCCAGCAAGCATTTCGACAAGCGGGTGGAAAAGCGCCTCGATCGCTTCGCCCAGATGAGCGTGGCGGCGGCGCTGGATGCCTTTGCCGCGGCGGGTCTGAGGGCCGGCGACGAGCGCCTCGATCCCACTCGCGTAGGCGCCATCGTCGGGTCCGGCATCGGCGGCCTGAAAGAGCTGGAAGAGCAGCATCTCCGGCTGATCGACAAGGGGCCGTCGAAAGTCTCCGCATTCACCATTCCCAAGCTGATGATCAACGCGGCGAGCGGAAACATCTCGATCATGCTCGGCGCGAAGGGACCCAGCACGGCCGTGGCCACGGCATGCGCGTCGGCGACCAACGCGATGGGCGATGCGATGCACGCCATTCGCCGCGGCGACGTGGACGTCATGATTACGGGCGGGGCCGAGGCGGCGCTGACGCCGTTGGGCATGGCGGCCTTCGGTTCGATGAAGGCGCTTTCGGAGCGGAACGACGATCCCGCGCGGGCGTCGCGTCCGTTCGACAAGGATCGCGACGGTTTCGTGATGGGCGAGGGCGCCGGCATGTTCATCTTCGAGGAGTTGGAGCACGCCCGGAAGCGCGGCGCGAACATTTTGGCGGAGGTGATCGGCTTCGGCACCAGTGCCGACGCCTATCACATTACGCAGCCGGAGGAGCAGGGGCTGGGCGCCGCCCAGGCGCTGCGCGCGGCCCTGGTTGATGCGAGCGTCGGACCGGAGTCGGTGGATTATATCAACGCCCACGGCACGAGCACGCCGCTGGGTGACGTGGCCGAGACACTGGCGATCAAGTCGGTCTTTGGAGCGCATGCTTACAAATTGCGCATCAGCAGTACGAAGAGCGCCATCGGCCACCTGTTGGGGGCGAGCGGCGGCGTCGAGCTGGCCGCGACGGTGCAGTCGATCAAGAACGCGGTGGTGCATCCGACGCTCAATCTCGAAAACCCCGGCGAAGGCTGCGATCTGAATTACACGCCGCTGACCGCGCAGGATGCCAAGGTTGAGGTGGCCGTGAGCAACTCGTTCGGCTTCGGCGGCCACAATGCCTGCGTTGTCGTGCGGAAGTTTCGGTCTTAACCCAATCGCTTCGCACTAAGTTTCACCCCTTCAAGTCAGGATTGGCCGAGGTCGATATTTTTCACAGCGAGCCTCCGCGCTAAAGGGCGCAGAAAATGCGCGGAATCGTCTCTCTCGCTCTCCTCGCTCCTTTGGAGCGGGCTAAACGAACGCCGCGGATCCATCGTTGTGGGCCGGCGAGAATGACGGCTCTGTTCGAACGATGTTTTCTCAGAATGAAATCGATGCGGTGCTTCAGGAAGCCCAATCGGCGGTCGAGGACCTCTCGCGCGACGTGGCCGGCGCTGTTGCGCCTCGAGCAACCGAACGTGGAGAGTATCAGGGGGCCGTTTCGCAGCCTGACGGAACGCGTCGTCGGCCGGTCACGCGGCCGGGATCGAACGCATCGACGCCGTCAATTTCACCACGACTTCACCGGATTCTGAAGCTGCGGGTCCCGGTGAAGGTGCGGCTGGCGCAGCGGTCGTTGAGCGTCGCGGAGATTCTGCGGATCGCGCCGGGCACGATTCTTGAGTTCGAGCGGGACGTCGAGAGCGAGCTGGACCTGATGGTGGCGAACCGCGCGATCGGCCGGGGGATCGCGGTCAAGGTGAACGAGCGGTTCGGCATCCGCATCACGTCGATCGGGAACGTTCGCGAGCGCATCGAGTCGCTTGGGAAGATCGCTGGATGATGGACGCGAAGCATAAAGCGTTCGTCGCATCGCCGAAGATTTCGAAGTCTCAATGAAAGCCCAGGCGATGCCTCGGCTGGGTTTGTTGCTATTTCGCTCGCCGGATTTCTATTTGCTTTTCTTTTGCTTGGCCATCGCGGCGCGGGCCTGGGCGGCGTAGGCCGACTCGGGGGCGAGGTTGCAGACGATCTGCCAGGAGGCGTTGGCGCGGTCGAGCAGGCCCATGTTCTGGAGTGCCAGCGCCAGGTTTGCCTGAAACTCGACGTGCGACGGGTTGCCGCGGATGGCGGCCTCGTAATGCTCCACCGCGAGCTGAAACTGGTTCCGCTGGGCGAAGAGCAGGCCCAACTGG
>DATMEE010000128.1:0-9680 GCA_035557035.1 Phycisphaerae bacterium | reverse complement strand
CTGGCTGTATTCAAGGGCGAGTTGATCGCTGGTGGATGGTTTGCCTCGCCCGGCAGCTACATCGCTCGCTGGAACGGAACGAACTGGCACTCGCTGGCAGGCGGAACGGACCATCATGTGTATACCCTCGCTAATTACGGCGCCGAGTTGATTGTTGGCGGCAGGTTCGAAACTGCGGGAAGTGTGAGTGCGAATCTCGTAGCGCGCTGGGATGGTGAAAACTGGCATACGCTCGGCATGGGGTTGGGCGAGGAAGCGGAGCCGAACGATGAAATCCTCGAAGTAGTCGGCCATGACGGCGAGGTTTTTGCGGCCGGGCGGTTTGGCAATACCGGCACGGGTCCGTGGCTAGACTGGGCACGATGGAGTCCGAACTGCGTGCGCGGCGACTTGAACTGCGATTTGACGGTCGATGTCGCTGATGTACCAGTATTCGTTGACGCCCTTTTGAATTCGGCGGCCATAGATGCTTGTCAGGCTTATTCTGCGAATCTCAACGGCGACGTGCTGAGCGACGGCACGCCGGCGGTCAATGGACTCGACGTGCAGGCCTTCGTCGATGTGCTGCTCGGACAGTGAGGGCATCGATGACGAGGGATACCAGGCCGGGTTCCATTACCGACGGTCGTTCGTGTCGGCATGATGCGTATCGATCATCCATTGAAGAATGATGGGTGGCCCACCGCGCGATGCCGTGGGTTCAACCGCTCTAACCACCAATGAACTCCCACCACAGCATATGGGCCCTATAAACCCGTTTCCCATCCCTACGGAACACCGATCAAGCATCATTCTTAACAGCAAAAAATGGCTTGATCGATAAGGGTCCAGCCAACGAAACCGGAGCTTGAAAATGCCCCAAGCTTTCAAATTCTCCGAAAACTTCATCCGCGTTTCTTCGCAAGGAACGAGGATGGCCGCATCGACGTTTCAGGCGGATCCTGGCAATTTCAACTTTGCGCGCAAATTTGAAAGGTGCCGGAATCCGAAGCGCGGAGTTGGACAGCCCGACGCTCGGCCCCTCGATTTCCTTCGCTATTCAGCATTCGCTATTTTCATGCGTGCGCATAAAAAAACCCGCGCCCGGTAACCGGTCGAACGAACTTGGATTCGTTCACCCGATGACCACGCGCGGGTCTGTGTCTCACCGACCGTCTCCCCACCGGTCTCGATGAGAATTACTTGTTCTGCGAGCGGGAGCCGGACTGGTTGCTGCGTCCGGACGTCCCGCCTTCTTCCGTCATCTTTTCCTCTTCGTTTTCCAGGTTCTGATCCTTGCGGCGTTCCATGTTCTGGCTACCGCCCTGGGTTCCCTGGTCATTTCTGCGGGTGGACGACGATCCCTGGCTGCCGCCCTGCGATCCTTGAGCGCCCTGCTGGCCTGACTGACCGCCAGTTTGCTGTGAGCCTTTTCCCGGAGTCTGCCCCTGGCCTTGCTGACCCTGTCCTTGGTTGCCTTGACCCTGCTGTCCCGGGCCTTGTCGGTTCTTGTCCTGATTCTTGTCCTGGTTGTCTTGATTCGCTGCCATGCTCTATCTCCTTTTGAACCCACGGGTTCGGTTGCTTGAAATACTCCTCTCGCGGCTACGCGCCGCCACGGTAAATAATGGAGGACCGAACTAAAACTGGGGTAAATTCAGGGTTACAAGGAAGTGAAAGACACGATTTGTCGGAAATTAACCGCTGCTATTGCCTCGCAGGGAGGGCATTCCAGGCGATGTGAAACCAGGGCGTGAAACTTTCGGCCACTGTCTTCAGCTTCGCATGCAGTTCTCCGGATGAAGCCCACGCGAATTCGTCGATTTCGGACGGATTGGCGTGCGGATCGCGGTCGTAGCGGCCCGTGAATATGTGCAGAAATTCATTTTCGGCCAAACCGGTGGCGGGATCGGCGGCGTGGTAGACCCGTGTGGCGACGCGGGTGAGCGGGGCGCAGAAGCCAAACTCCTCGCGCAGGCGGCGATGTGCCGCATCGGTGACATCTTCGCCGGGGCTGGGGTGGCCGCAGCAGGTGTTGGACCAGCGGCCGGCGAAGTGGTACTTGACGGCGGCGCGGCGCTGGAGGAGCAACTCGCTTTTTTCATTGAAGATGAAGATGGAGAAGGCGCGGTGGAGTCGGCCGCCGTTTTGATGAGCGCGAAGTTTTTCCTCGGTTCCGATTTCTTCGTCGCGTTCGTTGACGAGGATGACGTGTTCGATCATTGGCATTTGGCGATTGGGGCGATTTACGGTCATGGCGGATCGGGCGTCTGTTTTTTCAATCGCCGGATCGCGAAATCACCAAATCGCCAAATCATTATGCGCTCCGGGCGTGACTGCTTCCTTACGGGCGCGGCTCTGTTTTACGCCGTTTTACCGTGGCATTGCTTGAACTTTTTGCCGCTGCCGCAATGGCAGGGATCGTTGCGGCCGACGCGCGGCTGGTCGCGGCGGATGGTTTCGATCTTCTGCTGCTGGTTCTGGGCCTGCATGGCGGCGGCGCGGTCGCGATCGACCTGGCCGGAGAAGCCCTGATTGGTCGCCTCGGCGTGGCGAGCGGCGGCGATGCGGTACTTGTTTTGAATGACCGACTCATCGGCGAGGCGGGCGCGGAAGATGATGCCGGTCACCTTGTCCTCGATGCCGGCCTGCATCTCCTTGAACATCGCGAAGCCTTCCTTCTTGTAGGCGATCTTCGGGTCCTGCTCGGCGTAGCCCCGGAGGCCGATCGAATCCTTCAGGATGTCGATGGCGTGCATGTGCTCCTTCCAGGCCTGGTCGTAGATTTGGAGAAGCACGTAGCGTTCGAGGACGGTCAACTCGCGACGAATGAGGTCGTGGCCGAAGATGAGGAGGGCGTCGCGCGGGTTCGCGGATCGGTCATAGGTGTCCTGATCGAAGGCGGGGCCGAAGCGTTTTTTGCCCCATTCGAGAAGCCGGCCGTTTCCATCGCCGCCGTTGGATTGAATCGCGGCGTCGATCTCGGCTTCGAGCTTTCCATTTGACGAATAGTCCTGATTGAGGCGGTAAAGCTCATCGGCAACCTGATCGGGCGGGCGCGTGCGAATGTCATCGACGGTCCAGTTCAGGGCGAATTTGAAGTTGGCCCACTGGGCGAGCGAGTCGGCCGAATAGGCGCTATCGGATCGCTCGTTGAGCAGGGTGCGATCGAGGATCCACTCGACGGGGTAGCGAGCTTCGCGCTCGCGGTAGGCGGCGCGGATGGCGTCGCGGAGGCGGATGCTGAGCTGGTCGTGGGGCATCTCCTCGAAGCCTTCGATCTGCAGCTCGACGCCAAATTTTCGCTGAGCCCAGTCGAGAAAGGTCTTCTTGCCGTAAAGCGGGTCAAAGAAGCGCTCGATCGGCCGCAGGTCGGCGTTGTCTATCATCACCTCGCTGGCGTCGAGGAATGACTGCTTGACGTCCTCCACGTCCATGGTTTTGAGCTGGTTTTGGGTGATCTTGGCGCCGAAGCGGGTTTCTCCCCATTTGGCCAGGCCGCGAATGTCCCATTGGGCCGGCTCGACGTCGGGGTCCATGTACTCGCCGACGGTGAGCATGATGGCGTTTCGTGCCTCTTCCTTGGCATTGTCGCGGATGAGCAGCTCGGTGCCGTGCCGGTCCTCCATGTCGATGCGCTTGGCGTCGATGGTGCATTCCAGCTCCGCCTTGGCCCATTCGACCACGCACTTCGCGGCGTAGTCCCTGTCGAGAAAGCGCGTGGCTGCGTTGGTGGTCGTTGCGTCGATCATGCGCCAGATGACCTCGACCATGCGGGCGGAGCGGCCGGGCAAGCTTGCGGAGAGAATCTCCTGCCGCTGGGTGTAGAAGATTTTTCGCTGGTGGTCCATGACCTCGTCGTATTCGAGCAGGTGCTTGCGGATGCCGAAGTTCTTTTCCTCGACTTTCTTTTGAGCCCGCTCGATGCCCTTGTTGATGCTCTTGGCCTCGATGGCCATGCCTTCCTCGAAGCCCATGCGCTCGAGCATCTTGAGCATCCAGTCGCCCATGAAGAGACGCAGCAGGTCGTCGCCGAGCGAGAGGAAAAAGCGGCTGGAGCCCGGGTCGCCCTGCCGGCCCGAGCGGCCGCGGAGCTGGTTGTCGATGCGGCGGGATTCGTGGCGCTCGGTGCCGACGATGTGCAGGCCGCAGGGAGAATTGAGCGCGCACACGTTTCGCCCCATCGCGGGGAAGCGCGGGTCGACTTTCGGCTTCCAGCAGTGGGCGCAGTTGGTCTTCGGGTCGTAATCGGGGCAGTGAATGCAGCACTTGGTTCCGATGACGCCGCTCTCGTGCCAGCCGAATTTGCGGCCATCCGCGTTGGGGGGCGGCCCGAGATCGCCGACGCATTTTTCCCAGACGACGCCGCGCTGGAGCTTGATGTCGGTGCCGCGGCCGGCCATGTTCGTCGCAATGGTGACGTTGCCGACGCGTTCTTTCTCGCGGCCGCGAGTGCGCTCGTGGGTTTCGCCGGCCTTGGTGACGATTTCGGCCTCGCGGGCGTGCTGCTTGGCGTTGAGGACTTCGTGATCGATGGCGTGCTTGCGGGTGAGCAGGTTGGAGAGTTTTTCGGAGTTCTCGATGGAGATGGTGCCGACGAGCACGGGGCGGCCGCGAGCGAGGTCGCCCATGGCGTCGTCGTAGGCGTCGGCCATTCCTTCGCCGGTGCCCTTGCCGCCTTTGAACTCGGCGAGCGATTTATCGATTCGTTCGGTCGGGCGGTTCTGGCGCTGTACGATGGGCTTGAGATTCTTGAGAATCGGTTCGAGCACGAAGGGATCGCGCGGGCGGCCCTTGCTATGGATGTCGTAAATCTCCTCGACGATCGCGTTGTATTTGTCGTCGACGGTTTTGTAGATGCGGTCGTGGTGGTCGACGCGGTTGACGGGGCGGTTCGTCGGAATCGCCACCACGTCAAGTTTGTAAATCTTCGCGAACTCGTCGGCCTCGGTCATGGCGGTGCCGGTCATGCCGGCCAGGTTCTTGTAGAGCTTGAAGAAGTTTTGCAGCGTGATGGTCGCGAGGGTCTGCGATTCCTCCTTCACCCGCACGCCTTCCTTCGCCTCGACCGCCTGGTGAAGTCCGTCCGACCATTGGCGGCCGATCATGAGGCGGCCGGTGAAGGAGTCGACGATGATGATTTCACCGTCCTTCACGGCGTAGTCGACGTCCTTGTTGTAAACGATGTGGGCGCGCACGGAGTTTTCGACGAGGTGGGGCCATTCCATGTTGTCGCCGACGTAGAGCGAGCCGACGCCGAGCTGCTCCTGGGCGATGGAGACGCCGGCGTGCGTCAGTGAGACGCTCTTTCGTTCCTTCGCGACGACGTAGTAAATCTGATGGCCGATCGCTTCGGCTTCCTCCTCGTTGATCCAGGTGGCGTCGGTCTTGAACTTGGCGATGGTGCCGGTGAACTTCGGGCGATCGGAAAACTCTCTTGGAATATTGTCGCCCCATTCCTTGATGCGGCGCAGCGTGTCGGCCTGGGCGGCGGCCTGCCTGGAGAGGAGCACGCGAGCGACGGCGTCGGCGGTGCGATAGCGGGTCACGTCGTCCTCGGCCGGACCGCTGATGATGAGCGGGGTGCGGGCTTCGTCGATGAGGATGGAGTCGACTTCGTCGACGATGGCGAAGTCGAGCCGGCCCTGGACCTGCTCCTCGAGGCTGGTCTTCATGTTGTCGCGGAGATAGTCGAAACCGAATTCGTTGTTGGTGCCGTAGGTGATATTGCAGGCGTAGGCTTTCGCGCGGATGCCTTCGCGGCCGCCGGGGTCGAGCTGCGACTGGATGTAGCCGACGGTCATGCCGACCAGCTCGAAGATGGGCATGGCGAACTCGGCATCGCGCTTCACGAGATAGTCATTGACCGTCACGGTGTGGACTTTTTTGCCTTCGAGCGCCTTGAGAAACGCGGCGAGGTGGCAGACGATGGTTTTGCCTTCGCCGGTCTTCATTTCGGCGATGGTGCCGCTGTAGAGCACCTGGCCGCCGATGAGCTGGCAGTCGAAGTGCCGGTGGTTGCGGGCGCGGCGGCTGGCTTCACGGAGGGTGGCGAAGGCTTCGGGCAGGATCGATTCGGTGGTTTCGCCGCCGGCGATCCGCTCGCGGAGCTGCCGAGCCTTCGCGAGCAAATCTCCGCTGTGCTCGACGCGGAGCCGCTGAAGATCGCGCTCGAGGTCGTCGGGCGGCAGATCGGGCGAGAGCGTCGCCGCGGCCTGGGCGAAGCGGGCGTCGAAGTCGCCGCGCATTTCAGGCTCGAAGGCGTTGATCTGCTCGGCGATCTGGCCGAAGCGCTTGACTATGCGCTCGTTTCGCGAGCCGAAGACTTTTCGGAAGACCGTACCGACGGTATCGAGGACTGGCATGGGATCACCGGGTTTTTTGATTGGTTACGGATTATTTTCTGCGTGCTGCGGTTGACGAGAGCGTCTCGCGAGCAGGCGAGACCCGAGCGCTGAGATGAGGGTGACGGAACTAGGGGCCGTAGAGTCCGCCAGTGTGAAAGGAGAGTGAAACCTTACGGGGCCGATTCGCGTGTTTGCGAATCGAGGTGATCGGAGCATACCGGGCAGCGTGAGAATCGACGGAACTTTTCGTCCAGTAGATTCGCCGCGCGAGTACGACGAACACCAGCGCCGCGGCCGTCCAGCCCAGGCCGGTGGCGGAATCGAGTCCACCCGGCATCGGGGCGCTGAACGAACGTGTTTGAGCATTAGCGGAACGATCTCGAAGATTGAGACCTGTGAGGGTGATCGTGGCGACGTCCGTGCCAAGCACCGCGGCGATCAGAATGAGGGAACCAATCGCCCCGTGCATGCACCGGCGCGGCATGGCGCCGGGGGAGAGTGTGGAATATTTTGCCGCGTCAATCATGAGTGCGCTATTCTAGTGCGGCCGCGAATCGCCTACAACTATCATCGGAAATCTTCGCCGGGGAGAAGCCGGCAAGTCTTGACTCAACCGAGGCTGTTCGCCGGGATTGCGCATGTTTAACGGTCAGACGGTGCTGATCACGGGGGCGTCGAGCGGAATCGGCCGGGCCCTCGGCCGCCGCTTCGCGCGGGAGGGTGCCCGACTGGTTCTCGTCGCCCGGCGGAAGGAGCGACTTGACGAGCTGGCGACCGAATTGAAGGAAGCGATGGTGCCCGGGACCCCCATTGTAAGGAGCCTTCATGCGGCAGGGGACTGCGATGCGATTTGCGATCAGCTTCGTTCGCGGGGGGTCACAGTCGATGTGCTGGTGAACAATGCGGGGGTCGGGGAGTATGGTGAATTCGCGAATCAGAACCTGTCCGAGCTGGAGGGCATGATGGCGTTGAACATGCAGGCTTTGGTTCGCCTCACGCACATGCTACTTCCAGCGATGATTGAAAGACGGAAGGGATGGATTTTGAATGTGGCGAGCACGGCCGCCTATCAGCCCACGCCGTATATGAGCGTCTACGGCGCGAGCAAAGCCTTTGTGCAGAGCTTTTCGCTGTCACTCGCGTACGAGGTCCGGAGGCGCGGGGTCATCGTCACTTGTCTCTGTCCAGGTCCGGTCGCGACAGAGTTCTTCGATCGGGGCGGCTTCGGGCAGCAGAAGAAAGTCTTCACAAAGTCCGCGTTACCGTCCGAAGTCGTCGCCGAGATGGCATTCGAGGCGTTGGCTCGAAAAAAGTTGATCGTGGTGCCCGGATTCTCGAATCGGATTGGGGCGTTTGGCCGGCGTATACTCCCGCTCAAAGCGTTGACCCGCGTGACGGCCCGGTTGCTGCGGCCGGTGGCAGGCGAGGGTTGAGTTTGCGGCGAATTCTTATTTAATGTTCGGCCCGCCGCGAATGCGCGCGGAGATCGGATCGAATCATGACGCTCCTGCTGATCGGTTTCATTATCTTTGTCCTCCTGATGCTCGCGCTGGATCTGGGCGTGTTCAACAAGAAGGCGCACGTCATCACCGCGTCGGAGGCGACGGTGTGGACCTGCCTGATCGTCATCCTAGCGTTGATTTTCAACGTGCTGGTTTACTGGATCTATTCGACGAACTTCAACGAGATTCTGGGGCCGGGTGAAATCGGCACGCCGGAGAAGGGTTGGCAGGCGGCGGGCGCTTTTCTCACCGGCTACATCATCGAGCAGTCGCTGAGCCTCGATAATGTTTTCGTGATCGCGTTGATCTTCGCCTACTTCGGCGTGCCGGCGAAATATCAGCATCGCGTGCTGTTTTGGGGCATTCTTGGGGCGTTGGTGATGCGCGGGGTCATGATCGGCGTCGGCGCGGCGTTGATCGAGCGCTTTACCTGGATCACCTATGTCTTCGGCGCGATCCTGATTCTCACGGCGGTGAAAATGCTGATGGCCGGGGAGGAGAAGGTGGATCCGGAGAAGAACTGGCTGGTGCGAATTGCGCGGCGCATCTATCCGGTCACGCCGCATTATGAGGGCGAGCACTTTTTCACGCAGTTAAACGGACGGCGCGCGATCACGCCGCTCTTTCTCGTGCTGCTGGTGGTGGAGAGCACCGATTTGCTGTTCGCGGTGGACTCGATACCGGCCATCTTCGCGATCACGCAGGATCCGTTCATCGTGTTCACTTCGAACGTGTTCGCGATTCTGGGGCTGCGGTCGCTCTACTTCGTGCTGGCCGCGGTCGTGGACATGTTCCGCTACTTGAAGATGAGTCTCGTTTTCGTGCTGGCGTTCGTCGGCGTGAAGATGCTGATTCATCATTACTTCGAGATTTCGACGCCCGTCTCACTGGCCGTGGTGATTGGCACGCTGCTGGTCGGTGTGCTCGCTTCGATCCTGTCGAAGAAACCGACGCGGGCCACGCCGGTCGAGGCCGCCGGGGGAGATGTCGCGGGCGTGGCGGAATTGGCATTCAGGCAGATCAAGCGCGGCATGATTTTTCTCATGGGGGCCACGGTCATTCTGATCGGCATCGTGATGCTCGTATTGCCCGGGCCGGCGCTACTCGTGATTCCGGCAGGCTTCGCGATCCTCGCCACCGAGTTTGTGTGGGCGAAAAAGCTTTTGAATAGACTGAAGCGGAAAGCCATGTCTGTCGCGAAATCGGTCGGAATTCCGATGCAGGAGGTGGAGGAATTGCCGGTGACGACGGATCGGGATTCGGAAGTGGGACGGGACCTGACCGAAGCCAAGAAAGAAGATAAGGACTGATCAGGGTGGCTTGGGCAGCAGGACTATCGCGTCAATTGCCTGGCCGGTTCGAGCGATATCTTCAACTACATTCAAATCGTTCTGTCTGAGAAGGACTACTTCCTGCCCGTTCGACCGCTCTAGCACGATCCGTCGATTGCCTTCAGACCCTTCTGACTTCAGAATGCCCCAGTGCGGAATTTTTTGCGGCAAGTGATCACTACTTACGCATGATTTCCCGGTGTCGTCCGCCTCATTCCACTGATTCTCCTCGGCGGGTTTCCAAGTCCTTTTCTTAAGATCAAAGAAAAAATAGCTATCGGCTTTTGGCTCTTGAAGTACTGATGACTGCTTTGCCCAAATCCGATTCTGAAACAACCGCATCGAGTTCAGTTGCCGGTCGTGCGTGTCAAAGGAATGCGGTATCAAATAGTGCTTGCCCGTTTCGACGTGAAACGCATGGATTTTAGTCTTGGGCGACGGGACAAGAACATTTGGCGAGTCAGGGTGGTCGGGGTCATACTTGATCCAGCGCAACGAGAGGATGGGCTCTTCGAGAACGA
>DATMEE010000127.1:0-2416 GCA_035557035.1 Phycisphaerae bacterium | reverse complement strand
CGGTGATCGTCCAGTCGGTGACATGGAACAATCCATCGGCGGTGCTTGCACTGAAGTTCCGAGTCGCGACGCTGTCCTCGTATTGCCACGGGGTGCCGGTTCCGTCGCTGCCGAGAAACCCATAAATGTCAATAATGGTCCCGCCATCGGCCAACGCGACCGCATCGTCACCATTGCCGCTGATCCCATCGACATACGCATTCGCGACAATCGGACCTGCCGGGTACCCCGGCGGAGCATACGTGGATTCAAACTGGGCTTGCCCGTTCTGTCCGCTGCCGGCCGCAACATACGACTCTCCGGCGAGAATCGTCATCCCGCTCAAATCATGATCGATTTCGACGGCCGTAGGGCTGTTGGACACGATGATTCCGGATCCGGCAGAGAAGGTATACGGCGACGACCCGGTGTTGGTGATTTCCACGTATTTCGGAGTACCGCCGGTTCGATCGCCATCAACGATTTCGCTGATGATGATGCAATAATTCGGACAGCCTTCGTCGCAGTTCGTCCCATCGCCATAATAACCGCCAGCGAAATTCTCGATGCATTCCCTACGCGTCACCACGTCGCAGATGTCATCGTGGCAGCAAGCCCCCGTGGGAATCGGACAATCCTCGTCGCCCGGCTGGACCTCCTCGTCGTCATTGGTTGTCCGAAGCAGGAGCTGATAACCGGCGTCGACCGGATCGGCGCTGTTATCAGACTGGCCGAAGATCCCGGTCAGATTGGCCGGGCCTATGGGGATGTTTTCAAATTGAAGATTCAGCCCGGGATGGGCGATTCGCACGGTGAATGTAGTGGTTCCATCGGTCACGATGTAGTTGCGTCCAAATGCACCGGCATCATAGAACGGCGGCTCAAGCTCGATGAACTGCACGCATTCCACCCGAACCACTTCGCTTTCCAATCCCTCGGCCGTCGGGCTTTGATCCTGGAAATCGGCGGGTTCCACAAGGAAGGGCGCCGGCGCGCCCGGATTTCCGGTTGTCGCAATGAGCTCCAGCGGCGTGGTCCCGTTGTCCAGCTCAAACAGGCCGTTGAATATGTTGACGGTGCCCCGCAACTCAACCTGGGCGCCGAGCCCGCCGGCGTTGGCCAGGATCGACACAATAAGCGTCTGGGGCCCAAAAACGGTAAGAGCACTTTGATTGTCCTCGCCGCTACCATCCTGCAACTGGAAGCTGGCCACTTCCGGGTTTCCGCCGATGACGAGATCCGTCACGGACGAAATCACGCCGCAGACGCGGGCGCTCGCCCCGTCAGGCAGGGTGCGGGTCTGAGCGATGTTCGAGCACCCGCCCGTGCAGGGGTTCGGCGTGCAGGTGGTGCCATCGCCGCCGTAAGTGCCGCCGACGCTCTGGCACGAAGCCAGCGATTGAACGCCGCAGTTGGCCCCCAGGCAGCATCGCCCCACGCAGGGATTCTCGTCACAATCGTTGCCCAGGCCCGCAAAGAGGCCTCCGGCGGAGTCGCAGTCCTCCTCGGAGACATCCGTGCAGACTGAGTTCACGCAGCAAGCGCCGGTGGTTGGAATGATGCACGTCTCCGGATCACAGATCGTATTGTTGCCCTGATAGGTCCCGCCATCGCTTTCACACTCATCCTCCGTGAGCTCGAAGCACGCCGCGGCGCAGGGCGTCTCGGCCAGCGCCGCCACCACGAACGGCTGGATATCCGCGCCGTTGTCGGCCAGATCAGGCTGCATGTCCGCGCAGGCGTCGTAAACATTGTTCAAGAGCGCGGTCACGAATGGCCCCGCGTCCAGATCGTCGACCACCTGATCGCCATTGAGATCGCCGGGGCAGCATTCAGCGCCGCGCGGCGCCGGGCAGCAGGCCCCGGTCGGCGGGAGCGCCTGGCAATTGAAGACGTCGGCGAAGGCGTCCGCCACGCAGAGGTTGTCGATGACCTGCTGGAAATTGACCCCTGCGTTCGCCTCCCGAAAGGCAAACGCCACGATCGGCGTGCCGACGCCGCCGATGATCGAAAGGCTGAAATCGGCTTGGGTTACCGGGTCTATCCATAGCCGGCCTTCACCGGTGTCGAAGCTATAAGAGCTCACGACCGTGTACGTGGTGCCGAAGCTGAGATTGGAAGGCCATAGGTCAACCCCGGAGTTCCCCGGCGCGGTGCTGTCGGAAATTCCGAGCCGATAGCCGCTACCCCCGGCGCTGGGTGGCAGCAGGAATACACGCGTACGAAATATTGACGTGTTCTGAAAAAAGTGCGCGAAATAGACCGGCGTCACGGTACCCGCGATGGTTGGGACCGTTAGATCAAAAGCCGCGTAAACAGTCGTGCCGGCGCTGATTGCACCGCCGAATGGCAGATTGGCATCTTCGCTCTGGCCCGTCTGTACGAGCGTGATTTGCCCGTTATTTACCTGAATTTGCCCGACAGTGCCGCTGTGGTT
>DATMEE010000126.1:0-4911 GCA_035557035.1 Phycisphaerae bacterium | reverse complement strand
CTTCGAGATGCGGGGTGTGAATGAGGATCAGCTCATCGCGCGCGGCCGCAAGCTCGAGGTGCTCGCAAAAGACCGTCGCCTCGTTTTGCGTGTTTTTGTTCAGCCCGATCTCGCCGATGCCCAGCACGTTTGGGCGGTCGAGGAACTCGGGGATCATCGCAATCACTTCGCGCGATAGCGCGACGTTCTCCGCTTCCTTGGCATTGACGCACAGCCAGGAGAAATGCTGAATGCCGTATTGCGCGGCGCGCTTGGGTTCGACCTCGGTCAGGTGGCGGAAGTAATCGCGAAAGCCCAAGACGCCGCCGCGATCGAATCCCGCCCAGAAGGCCGGCTCGCTCACCGCCACGCAGCCGGCATGGGCGAGCCGCTCGTAGTCGTCGGTGATGCGGGAGATCATGTGGATGTGGGGGTCGATGTAGTGCATGGGGAGTTTCGAGTGTTGAGCTACGGATTGCAAGTGCCGAGATTCGCTTAGCCAGCGGCATGCCTCTTGGCGTTTGGCGCCGGCCATCCTTCCTCATACTTCAAAGAGAAAATCAGTTGGATATGAGTCGCAAGACTGTTCTCCTTATGGTCATCCACGTGGAGCAGATAGGCCAATGCTTCGTCGATCTTCAGCATCCGCGGATCGTCTCGAATCGCGGCCGCATCGTCGCCACGCTCGATCCGATCCAGATTCGCCGCAATCTCGATCAATTTGCAGCGGGTTTCCAGAAAGTATCGATCCAGCGCCGCCTTCGCGCTCAGGGGGGCCATCGCATTCGCCTCCTTCCAGGGCATCATCACCGGGCTTCGACGATTCGCTTTCATTATTTGCGAGCGTGGCGGTTGTTGCAAACGAATCGGCGCTGTGCTCAAACGCAGGCATGGAAACGCGACGAGGCATGCCTGATTGGGATGAGTTCTGGACTAGGGAAATTTGAGATTTGAGATTCGGGATTTTGAGAATTGGGATTGGGATTTCGGATCGGGGCGTGGGAGGCGGTATCCACGAAGGCGTTTTGACTTTTCGCACGCCCCTTGCTACGGTTGAAGCCATCTTCAGCCCGAAAAAACGCCCTTCGCGAGAAGGATTTCGTGCTGGATCGACGCTTGGCACAGGCTACTAGCCTGGTGCCACACGGCGATCGAATCGTCGCATCTCCGCTCCTCAAAGGCCGTTCCAATGCAAATCCGAAGCAGCATTCTCGAATGCGTCGGGAAGACTCCGCTTATCCGCCTCAATCGCGTCACCAAGGGCCTTCGCTGCACCGTGGCCGCGAAGGTCGAATACATGAATCCCGGCGGGTCGGTGAAAGACCGGCCGGCCCTGCGGATGATCGAGGAGGCCGAGAAGGCCGGAAAGCTGAAGCCCGGCGGCACGATCATCGAGCCGACCAGCGGCAACACGGGCACCGGGCTGGCGATGGCGGCGGCGGTGAAGGGGTATCGCTGCATTCTGGTCATGCCGGACAAGATGGCCCTCGAAAAGTTCCAGCTCCTGCGGGCGTATGGAGCGGAGACGGTGACGGTGCCGACGGTGAATGCGAACAATCCGGAGAGCTACTACAACGTGGCCAATCGTCTCACCGCCGAGATCCCCGGCGCGTTTCAGCCCAACCAGTTCGAGAATCCGAACAATCCCACGGCGCACTACTGTTCGACGGGGCCGGAAATCTGGGAGCAGACGGACGGGAAGATCGACTACTTCGTGGCGGGCATCGGGACCGGCGGCACGATCAGCGGTACATCCAAGTACCTCAAAGAGAAGAATCCGAACATCAAGATCATCGGGGCTGATCCGGAAGGGTCGATCTACACACCGGGGGCCATGCCAAAGTCTTACAAGGTGGAGGGCATCGGCGAGGACTTCGTGCCGCGGACGGTCGACCTGAAAATCGTCGATCAGGTGATCGCGGTGAACGACAAGGACTCGTTTCTCATGGCCCGCCGCCTCTCACGGGAAGAGGGGTTGCTCAGCGGCGGCTCGTGCGGGACTGCCGTTGTTGCGGCACTTCAGGTCGCCGAGAGTCTGCCGGCCGACAAGCTCGTGGTTGTCCTGCTGCCCGATACCGGCCGCGGGTATCTTAGCAAGATTTACAACGACGAATGGATGCAGCAGTACGGCTATCTGGCGCAGCCGGGACGCGGCATGAGCATCGGCGACGTGCTTGCGACCAAGGGCGAGGTCGATGCGCTGCTGACCGTCGGCCGGAAGGACACGGTCCGCAAGGCCATTGATCTCATGCGTCAGAACGGCATCTCGCAGGTGCCGGTGGCCGACAGCGAGGGCAACATGGTCGGATCGATTCAGGAAGTGACGGCGATGCAGCTCGTGTTCGATCACGTGGACATCGAGCACCAACAGGTGGGAGAGGTCATGGGCTCGCCGTTTCCGAAGATGGATCGAGCGCAGGAGATCGACCGCGGGTTCAAGGCGCTGACGCTGGGGGCGTCGGCGATCATCGTCACCGACGGTGGAAAGCCCGTCGGCGTATTAACGAAGAGCGACTTCATCAATTACCTGAGCGCCATTCTCCCGCCGGCCGGAAATCCGGGCGCATAGGAATTCAAGTTCGCGAGGTGCGTTCCGCGGCACGCTTGAAAAACTCCAGGATTCGACCGTGCAATTCCTCTGCGCGATCTTCCCACACCTCGTAATGATCCATGCCAGGCACAATCCAGAGTTCCTTCGGCTCTTTCGCTTTTTCATATAGCTCGCGGCCCATGCGCGCCGGTACGACGCGGTCGCGCTCGCCGTGGATGAACAGCATGGGCGTCGGCGAAATCTCCGCGACGTGGTCAATCGGATCGCATTGCCGGTCGAGCAAGAAGGGATACCACCAACCCACGGCGCAAGTGAGGGGCTGATGCATGACGTGGTGGCGAGCGATGTCGCGATACCTTGCGAAAGCGCCGTCGATGACGAGGGCCTGAATCTTTCCCTTCTGGCGGGCAGCCATGACGGTCGCGACCGCGCCGCCCAAGGACTGACCGATGACGAAGATGCGGTCAGGATCAACATCCGAATGTTCCCGCAGGTATGCCAGCGCGGCCTCGGCGTCGAGTATTGAGCCGGCCCGAGTGATGGTTCCGCCACTTCGGCCGTAGCCGCGATAGTCAAATGCTAGCAGGTTGTAGCCTGCATCGGGCAACCAGCGGACGAACTCGTAGTGTCCGGTGATGTTGGCGGCGTTGCCGTGGAGGTGGAGGACGGTGCCCAGCGGCTTGGCGGCGCGATTACCGATCGTCATGTCGGCGGGGAAGTACCAGCCGTGCAAACGGACGCCGTCCGAGGTGGTGAAGAAAACATCCTGGTAGGCCAGATCATATTCGTCCGGGGTACCGCGGACGCGGGCGTCGGGATAGTAGAAAACGCGATCGCATCCCCACATGAAGGCGGCGGCTCCAAGAAAAGAAAACAGCCCGACGCAGCGAAGCATCGGGCTGTGTGCAAATCGATATCGGCGGATTGGCAACGCAGCCGCCGGCAGGATCAGCGCTTGGAGAACTGGAAGCGCTTGCGTGCTCCCGGCTGCCCCGGCTTTTTTCGCTCGACCTCTCGCGGATCGCGCGTCAGGAATCGGCCTTCGCGCAGCGTGGGGTTGAACTCCGGATTGATCTGCAGCAGCGCCCGGGCCACGCCGAGCATGACCGCGCCGGCCTGGCCGGTCGCTCCGCCGCCGTGGACATTGGCGAATACATCGTACTTTCCGAAGGTCTTCGTCGCTTTCATGGGCGCGACCACATCGGCCCGATCGCGCATCGAGAAGAAGTAATTCGGAATTTCCTTTTTGTTGATGATGAACTTGCCGTCGCCCGGCCGGAGCCGGACGCGGGCCACCGACGTCTTGCGCCGGCCGGTGCCCCAGAAGTAGCCGTTCTTCATGCCGCCGCGGGGGGCGGTGGATTCGGCAGACGCCTCTGCCGCAGGATTGACATCAACCGGTTGATCGGACACCTGAAAGACTCCTCGGAAAATCCCGGCTTAGCGGGTTTCGAATGAAAGGGGTTCGCACTGTTGCGCCTGGTGCGGATGCTCCGAACCGGCGTAAACCTTCAACTTGGTGAGCAGCCGCCGGCCCAGGGCGTTCTTCGGCAGCATTCGCTTGACGGCCTGCGTGATGATGCGATCGGGATGCTTCTTCATCATGTGCTTGTAGGGCGTGACGTTGAGGCCGTCGTGATGGTAGGTGTAATGGGCGTAAGAGTATTCCTCGTCTTTGCGGCCGGTGACGCGCACTTTTTCCGCATTGGTGACGACGACGAAATCACCGGTGTCGACGTGCGGCGTGTAGGTGGGCTTGTTCTTGCCCATGAGCACCGTGGCGATTCGGACGGCCATGCGGCCGAGGATTCGACCGTCGGCGTCGACGCTGTACCACTTGCGCTCGACCTCGAGCGGCTTGGCCTGATAGCATTTTTGGGTTACGAAAGACATCGCTCAATCCGTTTTGTTGTGATTACAATAATTAACGAGAATCCCCGAGTATAGCCGAAGGCAGGACGTCGTCAAGCGCTGGAAAAGCCGGGTGGACGGATGAAAAGTGCCCGATTTCGAGAGCCGGCAGGCCACAAAGCTTCCGAGATTTGGGGGCTTGCCTGCCGCAGGTAACACCCGTTCGGCGGCCTGCGAGGGGGCAAGGGAGACCGCGGTTTTTTCGGGTTTTTCAAGCTCATTTTGCATATGTGCGGGGGGTTGAAAAACCTGATTATTTCTGAAATTGTTGCGCGCGGTGCTCGGCGCTCCATTGGCTGAACCCCGAGGCGAGCGAAACAAATCTTCCCTGAACAACCTGAAAAGGTGCCCGGGCGGGGTGAAAGAGGCTGAACTTCGGGCTGAAATTCGCGCGGACGCTGTTGTGATCGGGAGGAAGGGCCAGGCCGCCAAAATCGAGAATCGAAAGGCGAATTCCGAAAAGGGTGAAT
>DATMEE010000125.1:0-2736 GCA_035557035.1 Phycisphaerae bacterium | reverse complement strand
GCACTTCCGCCGTCGGGAATCGCCGCGTCCACTCCTCCAGAAACCGCGCATCGAAAACATAATCCCGCAGGCCCCACAGAATCAGCGCGGGGCGATCCGCCAGCCGATGAAGATTCTCGTCGACCCAGCGGGCGGTTGAGTACGACGGGTGATCGGGCGACATCGGGATGTCCTCCACGAACAATCGCGTCGCGAGGCGATTCTCATAGGAGTTGTACGGGGCGGCGAGGCCGCGCTTGACGGCTCGCGGCAGCCCCTGAGCCGACGCCGTCCACGCGGCCCCGCGCGCGAAGAGATTCAGCCGCTGCACCGCGAATCGCGTCAGGGCGCTCTCCTGGTGCAGAAACGTCAGCATCCACGGCAGCTTGAAACCGTCGGCCGGAAGAAACGCGGCGGTGTTGGTGATGACGAGTCGCTCGATTCGCTCCGGCCGGCGCAGGGCGGCGCCCATGCCGATCATGCCGCCCCAGTCGTGAACGACGAGGGTGATGCCGCGATCGAGCATCAGGTGATCGAGCAGCGCATCGAGATCGTCGATTCGGCTGCGCAGGCGATAATCATATTTTTCCACCGGTGGCTTATCGGACAGGCCGCAGCCGATGTGATCGGGGGCGATGCACCGGTGCGTCGGCCGCAGGGCCTTGATGAGTTCGCGAAAGTAGAACGACCAGGTGGGGTTGCCGTGGACCATCACGACGGCGGGAACGTCGTTGCGATCGGCCGGGCCGGTGTACTCGTCGAGGTAGTGATATTGCAGGCCGTTTCGATCGAGAAAACGGCTCTCAAACGGATACAGGGCTCGCCAGTCCGGATGGCCGTTTTGTGAACTCATCGGGCGGCATCATAGCCGCGGCGGCGGGGTTCGTCGAAGCGACGGGCGCGCGGCGCGTTTCCATGCGAAGTACATCGCGGCGAAACCGGCCAGCGCGGCGAGAGTCAGCACGCTGTCGTAACGCCGCTGCTCCGGGGGCAGAAACCAGGAGCGAACATCCTCCCAAAGCAATACTCCCGCGATCGCGGCCTCAAGCAAGGTTAGGAGAAGTGCCATCAGTATGCCGCACGGCGCCCGAAAGGCGCTTTTGGGAAACGGACTTCCAGCTCGGCGATCGCGCATGCGAAATACCACAAGACTCAGGTAAGCGAGGCCGAAAAGAACCGTGCTGCCCATGAAGTAGATGCGAAGTATTTCGGAGAAACGCCGATTGAGCACGAATCCACATGCGATCACGCCGCAGAAAATGAGCGATGGGATCGGGGCCTGACTCGGCGACATCCATGCCAGCAGCCGGAAGGTCAGCCCATCGCGGGCGAGGGCGAACGTCACTCGCGTGTTTGCCAGGAAGACGCTGCTCAGGGCCCCGAGGCAAATCAGGATGCTCGCCAGGAGAATAAGAACTTCGACGCGGCGGCCGCCGATCCCGCCGAAGACAATGGCATGAACGTCGGACTTTCCCGCCATTTGCGCCGGAGACATGGCGCACAGCAGGGCGTAGTTGTAGAAGAGATAGATCGCGGCCAGCAGGAGAACAGTCGCGATGAGTGCAATCGGCATGGCACGGCGCACGTCGCGGGTTTCCTCCGCCAGCTTCGCCGGATCGGTCGCGCCCGTGTAGGGCCAGAATGCGAGCAGCAGGGCGGAGAGCAGCACGGAAATCGAAGGCGCGCCCGATGCAGCCGAGTTCACCGGCGCTTCAGCGGCCGTTGCCGGCGACCATCGGCTCGCGACGATCATGGCGCCGGCGGCGATGCCCAGCACCGCGAGCACCTTCAGGATCGTGAGCGCGTTCTGCGCCGCCGCGCCCGCGCGAAGACCAAGGCAGTTGACCCCGACGACGGCCATCACGCTTGCGCAGCCAAAGAGAGGCGTTGCCCATTTCGGCGGCAATTGCAGAAGGCTTGCGGTCAGATCGCCAAGTTGGCGTGCGATCGTGCCGCCGCCGCCGCCGATGATGAAAATCGTGAACGACCACCCGAAAAAGAACGCCGCGAATTCGCCGTAGGCCTCCTTCAGGTAGTGATATTCACCGCCGGCCCTCGGAAAGCGCGTGGCCAGCTCAGCCGTCACGAGGCACTGCATCAGCGTGATGACGCCGGCAGCAATCCACAGGCCCAGAATAATCCACGGCGACGCGACAAGCTCCGCGATTTCGCCGGGCGCACGAAAGATGCCCGAGCCAATGGCGGCCCCGACGCCGACACAGGCGATTGTGGTGACGCCGACGATCCGCCGCAGCGCGAGCGCCGAGGCCGGTCCGGGTTTCATCCGATGGTGGCCATTCAAGGACGTACCTCTTTGCCCCTGAATTGGAGCGCCAACTTGATAGGGTCAAAGTTGGAGGGCTTCGCCGCGCTTCCGAACTCACCGCATGAACCGTCGGGGCGCAAAAAAAGGGGCGATCCGCACATCGGGATCGCCCCTACTTTATCGACTGATCTCAAGTCGCCAAGACGGAACCGGGTCAGAGCCTTGGCGGCTTTGTACTTAACTTAGGCGCGTCGGCGACGAAGCAGGGCCACGGCGCCAAATCCGAGTAACGCAATCGTAGCGGGCTCGGGGACTGTGTAGCTCAGACCGATGTTGCCGACTGAGCCGGCATCCACCGTGTCCCACGAGTCATAAAGGTTGTAGGTCCAGTTTCCAGCGGGAAAAGCGCCAACCGGCCACGACTCACCGGGAAGCAGTGCTTGGTCATAGGTTCCGCTGGGGAGCAAGGCGCCATTGTTGAGCCAGTTAGG
>DATMEE010000124.1:0-5054 GCA_035557035.1 Phycisphaerae bacterium | reverse complement strand
CTTCGGGGGATCGCCCACCAGCGGGGGAATTTGCGGACGGATTTGACTTCAGCGATCGGGGTGGCGCAGTCTGAAGTGCCAGGCGAATGCCATACTGATCGGGATTCTGCCTGATCTTGAGAAACTGGTCTGCCCGGACATTTTCCATGTATTGCAACCCTCCGTCGGGCCAGCGCACTTCCAGGAGATCGACCGTCAATTCCTTTCCGAGGCCGAAGAACAGTCGCGGATCGCTTTGCCCGCTGTAGCCGTTGCCGCCGTCGCGCTCGCGAATCTGCTTGCCCCCGGCGCTCACGATGGAGACGCGGGCGCCGATGGCGTCTCGATTAGTCCGCGCGGCCGGATCGGCCTCCAATTCGACTGATAGCCAGTGATTGCCGTTCGCGGCGCCAAGGTCATTGCGGAAAAGATTCGGCGCCTGATTCTGATTCGCCACGAAGGCGTCGAGATCGCCGTCGTTGTCATAATCAAAGCACACGACACCTCGGCCGTCGCGATCGATGTCGAGTCCGGCTTCCGCGCCGCGATTTGTGAAAACGAGATTGCCCTCGTTGCGCCAGAAGCGGTTCTTTTCGTGCCCCGAGAAGGAGCGATTGCCGATGGCAGGCCAGTTCCTGGCCTCCGCCGAGTCCTCACCCTTCACAGTCCACGAGGCGAGGTCATACCAGTAACTTCCCTCGCCGGCGCTGATAAACCCGTTGACGGCGTAGAGATCGACGTCGCCGTCGTTGTCGTAGTCGAAAAACTTTCCGCCCCAGCCCCAGCCGCCGTCATACACGCCCGTTTCCAGCGAGACATCCGTGAGCGTGAATTCGCCCGTGGTGGGATCGACGCCGTTGTTGTGCCAGAGCATGTTGCCTTCCTGTAGATATTCGGCAGTCGTGATGTTGGCGACGAATATCTCAAGCCAGCCGTCGTTGTTGATGTCGCCGAAGTCGACGTTCATCCCCTTTTTCGTGTCGTGACCCAGCGCGGCCTTCGATGCATCAATGAAGGTGCCGTCGCGATTGCTCAAATGAAGCTGATCTGGCCCGAAATCGTTTGCACAGTACAAATCCGGCCAGCCGTCGTTATTCACGTCCGCCGAGCCGACGGCCAGCGTCCAGCCGGTGTCGTCGAGACCAAGCTCCTTGGCGACTTCTGAGAACGTGCCGTCTGCGTTCTGGCGATAGAGATAATTCGGGCCGCCGTTGCGGGAATTCTCGAAGTCGTCGTGCATGATCCGCGTGGTTTTGAGATGCCACAGATCGTGCTCGTCGAAATAATTTCCGACGTAGATGTCGAGCCGCCCGTCGAGGTTGAAGTCGAGCCACACCGCGGCGCAGGCGTTGGCCCATTGCGTGCCGCGCGATCCGTCGCGACGCGTGAAGTACTTGGGTGTCGCGTTGCTGAACGTGCCGTCCATGTTGTTGCGCAGCAGCAGGTTCTCGCCCCAGCGGACGATGAAAAGATCGGGCCAGCCGTCGTTGTCATAGTCGCCCCAGACGGCCGACATGGCCGTGCCGCGGTCGTCGTTCCACCAGGCCACGCCGGCCTGCTGAGCGACGTCGGTAAAGGTGCCGTCGCCCATGTTTCGGTAGAGATGGTTGGGCTTTTTCTTGTCGGAGTCGGTGACGAACAGGTCGATCCAGCCGTCGCGGTCATAATCGGCCGCGGCCGCCGCGGCGCCGACGCTGGCGACCCAGGGCATGATGTTATTGAGCTGGTGGTCGAGAACGGGCCGGTGATGAACATGGTTGATACCGGCGGCGGCGGTGACGTCGGTGAAGGCGGGCGTCGCGTTTCGTCGTGAGGATTGCTCACGGGGGCGTTCGTCACTCTGGTCGTTGGGCCTGGAGGAGCCTAGCGCCCGATCTGTCTCGATGGGACGCGAGTTGGGTTGCCCGCAACTCAGCGGCATCGCGGCGATGCAAAACAAGTTTAGTACGCGAAATACGCCGCAACACCAAGCGCCATTCTGTGCTTTTCTAACGGCCATTTTTACCTTGTGGGGCACCGGCTATTAGCCAGTGCCACACTTCGGCATCATACCAATGCCGCGCCTTGAACCAAGTGTGGCGGCTCGGTCGCCGACAATTGTTTAGCGGGTCGAGTCGGCCCACCCGATGCGTCGATGAAGGAAGGTCGGCGATTCTTGCGCCAAATCCACCATTCGATCATGGAATCGATGAACTCAAACGCCGTGATGGTCCAAAACGTCTCGAAGCGATTCTCTCGCGGCGAGCGCGCGGACTCGCTTTACGGGCTCGTCGCGCGGCGCTTCGCTCGGAAGTCCGGCCCGCGCGCCGGCGGCCGCGAATCGGCATTCTGGGCCTTGCGAGAGATCTCGCTCGAAGTCGCGTCAGGCGAATGCGTCGGCGTCATCGGTCACAACGGCGCCGGCAAAAGCACGCTGCTCAAGCTGTTGGCGGGAATCATGCGGCCCGATGGCGGCGAAATTCGTGTCAATGGCCGGCTCTGCGCGCTGATCGAAGTCGGAGCGGGGTTTCATTCCGCTTTGAGCGGCCGTGAAAATGTTTACCTGAACGCCTCGATTCTGGGCATGACGCGCGACGAGGCCGCGCGCAACTTCGACGACATCGTCGCGTTTTCCGGAGTTGCCGCGCACATCGACGCGCCGGTCAAGCACTATTCCAGCGGTATGCACGCGCGACTGGGCTTCGCCATCGCCGCCCACGCCGAGCCGGACGTATTGCTGGTGGACGAGGTGCTGTCGGTCGGCGATCAGGAGTTTCGCGCGAAGTGTCTCGCCCGCATGCGCGAGTTTCTAGACCGCGGCGCATCCATCGTCTTTGTCTCCCACGATCTGGATTCCGTGCAACGGTTTTGCCACCGCACCTTGGTGCTCGCGGGGGGAAAAGCAGTCTTCCTCGGCCCGTCAGCGGAAGCCATCGCGCTTTACCACCGATCACATTCTAAAACGCTCCTTCTTACCGATGAGCACGGCGGCCTGCTGGCGGACATTCGCGATCTGCGGGTGATTGGCGACGAGGGCAGGCGACTCGAAGCCGGTTCGATGATGGCGGTGGAATATCGGGTGGACTTCCGGGCCTCGCTGGAACATCCCACTTTCGGCTTATCCGTGACGCGCGTCAGCGATTTTCTGACGGTGTATGAAACGAGCAGCGCCCGACGCGGCTGCGAGGCGTTCCCTGTTTCGGCCGGCGAATCGCGGCAGGTCTGTTGCCAATTCGAAGCGAATGTGGCGCCCGGTGAGTATGCCATCGGCGTTCACGTGCGCGATCGGGATTCGCTGCGCTATCTCGCGGAAGAGATTGATGCGGCCAGAATTCAAGTGGTAGGCGAAAACATTGGTGGGCCGGCCTTCCTGGGCTTTTCGCCCCTCGCAGTCGCCCTGCCTGGTGCCGAAATTTCGACACAGCCAGAGGAGGTCATCGACCGCGAATCTCTCGCAGCAGGTTCACCATCTCAATGACCGCCAACGCCGTGTCCGCGCCTTTGTTGCCCGCGCTGCCGCCGGCCCGGTCGATGGCGTGCTGGACCATCTCGGTCGTCAGCACGCCGAACCCGATTGGAATGCCAGTCTGTAAGGCTATGTCCGCCAATCCTCGCGCCGCTTCTCCGCCAATATGGATGTGATGCGTGGTTTCACCCCGGATGACGCATCCAAGGCACACGATGCCGTCGTATTTTCCGCTTTCAGCAAGCGCCTTCGCGGCCAGTGGCAGCTCCCAGGCCCCGGGCGTCCAGATTTCGGTCAATTCCCCGGCGGTCGCCCCGTGTTTCAGCAGCGTTTCCTTCGCACCGGCCAGCAACTTCGACGTGACGAACGCGTTGAAGCGGCCGACCAACAGGGCGATGCGCAGCCCGCCAGCATCGAGCTTTTCCGGAGGAGTCTTCATGATTCCAATGCTATCCCAAACGCCGAATACGGGCGATTCGCGCGTAAGCCCGTTTCCATCCGCCTGTTTAGCCGCGTCCCGAAGGGCCCCGGCGAGCGAGCAAGAAAGCCCCACTCATAGATATCATGCGATCCCGGATTCGAACGCCCAATTCCGGCTCCCGGACCTTTCAGGTCTGGGCCAAACGTGATTGCGCCCAAGCGACCTCACAAGAGCGTGCAACAAATCGCAACCGCGTAGGAGTATGAACTGTTTTGCTTGTGACCGCCGCGCCGCCGCCTTACGATTTACCTCATGTATTTTCAGCCGCACACCCTTGAGGAAGCGCTCGAAATCCGGGCGAAAATGGCTGCCGATGTGCTGCCGATCTGCGGCGGGACCGACATCGTGGTGGCAATGAATCGCAGCAGCCGGCCGTCGGCCAACTTCCTCGATTTGTCCCATATCGAGCATTTCGCCGAAGTGCGCAACGACGTCGGGACGTGGATCCTCGGCGGCGGGGCGACGTTTGCACAAATGGGGAAAATGCCCGTGGAGTGCCTTGCCCGGGCGGCCATGACGGTGGGGGGGCCGGCCATCCGCAACCGCGGCACGATCGCCGGCAATCTGGGGACTGCCTCGCCGGCGGGTGACGGTTGCGTGGCATTGATGGCGATGGATGCGGAAATAGAGCTCGCGCACGCGACGCGCGGCCGTCGAACCGTCCCGATTGCTGATTACTTTACCGGCTTTCGCAAGACCGCCCTGCAGCCCGACGAGTTGATTACCGGTGTGCGTTTTTCGAGCGACTGGCGGACGGCGTGGTACAAGATAGGCAAGCGCGGGGCGATCAACATCAGCCTGGTGTGCTGCGCGATCGGAATCGGACGGAGCGGCGAAGCGCGGATCGCCTTCGGCTGCGTCGCGCCGACCGTGCTGCGGGCGCGCATCGCCGAAGGAATCATTACGCAACGCGGCTTTTCCGACGCGGCGGTCGAAGAAGCAGCCCAGTCGGCGATGAGAGAAGTTGCGCCCATCGACGACCATCGCTCCTCGGCCGCCTATCGCCGAGCCATGTGCGGCGTCCTGGCGCGGCGGCTGCTCCGCCAGCTTCGCGACCGGCCCGTGGCGAGGGGAGATGCCGCATGAGCGATACCGCGACTGAAAACGGCGCCTGGCGGCTGCTATGCACCGTGAACGGCCAACCGGTCG
>DATMEE010000123.1:0-8132 GCA_035557035.1 Phycisphaerae bacterium | reverse complement strand
ATCTGGGCGGCGGTCACGGGGCATTTTACCTTGAGCAATGTGGCCGTGGGCATGATCCTGGGGTACGCGGTGCTTCTCGTCGCACAGCCGCTCATGGGACCTTCCAACTATTTCACGCGCATCCACCATGCGCTTGGTTTTGCCGCTTTTTACATGTGGCAGCTGATCACCTCCAACTTGCGAGTAGCCTATGATGTCTTGTCGCCCGGGGCACACGCCCGGCCCGGTGTTCTGGCGATACCACTGGAGGCAAAAAGCGATGCAGAGATCACCATGCTGGCCAACTTGATTACGCTGACGCCCGGCAGTGTGAGTCTCGATGTGTCGAGCGACCGGCGGTTTCTATATTTGCACGCGATGTACATCGACGAGGTTGATCAATACCGCGAAAACATCAAACACAGCTTCGAGCGAAGGGTCCTGGAGGTTTTGCGATGACGCTGTCGGATTTCGTTTCCACCGCCTCGTACATTTCGCTATGCATGATGGGCGTGGCCATCGTGCTCGCGGCCGTCCGCCTCATACGAGGTCCGAGTCTGCCGGATCGCGTGGTCGCTCTCGACTTGATCTCGATCCTGGTGGCCGGCGCCACCGCTATCTATGCGATCGCGAGCGGGCAAGCGGTTTATCTCGACGTCGCGACGATCCTCGCGTTGATCGCGTTCCTCGGAACGGTGGCGTTCGCACGTTACATCGAGAAGCAGGTGTCGCAATGAACGAAGCGCTCAGCGCGGCGCTGATGATCGTAGGCGCCACCTTCGCTCTTTTGGCAGGCGCCGGGGTCGTGCGCATGCCCGACTTGTTCATGCGCATGCAGGCGGCAACCAAGGCTTCTACTTTAGGCATTGGCTGTATCGTGCTCGCGGTGGCCGTGCACTTCGGCGAACTCGGTGTCGCCACGCGCGCGGTTGCGACCATCATATTTGTTTTTTTGACCGCGCCGGTCGCCGCGCATATGATCGCGCGAGCGTCTTATTTCGTGGGTGTCCCTCTGTGGGAGGGAACCATCATCGATGAACTGCGAGGCCATTACGACCGGCGCACCCATCGATTGGCGCGTCCGGATGATCCGTATGCCGTGCTGCCCGCGACCGTCGATGCCAATCGCCTGGCCGGGCATGTGGTAATCGTCGGTTACGGCCGTGTCGGCGGGCGCATCGGCTCCGCATTGACCGCGAACGGCATCTCATTCGTCGTCATCGAGGACACTCGTGAAATCGTCGAGAAGCTGCGCGAGAGTGATATCTCGGCGGTGTTCGGCAATGCCTCCGAGCCCTCCGTGCTGGTTCAAGCGCATTTGCATCAGGCGCGCATGTTGGTGATCGCCGTGCCGGATACCGCGGACGTGCGCCGCATGGTCGAGACCGCGCGTACCGTTAATCCGCGGATCGAGGTGGTTGTGCGCACCCACCGTGATGAAGAGTTGACATCTTTTGAAAAGAACATTGCCGGGAAGGTGTTCCTGGGCGAGCACGAGCTTGCCGCCACAATGACACGGTATGTGCTGGAACATTACGCGGCGCGGTCCGATGATTAGCGATGATCGAGAAATCTAATCGGCTTGAATTAACCTTTGCGAAGGGGACGGGCATTGCGCCGGTAGTCCGATGCTGACGGAAGGGGAGTCCGGAAATGACATATCCTTGCCGCTGCAAGACAACCTTTTTTGAATCCTGCACTGCGGCTACGAACCATAACGGAGGACGACTGTGACCGCGGCGCAGAGTGTGCCGAATCTAAGTAGAATTCTCGTCGCGACCGATTTGTCGCCGCGCGCCCAGAAGTCGATAGCGCGCGCAATTCAGTTGGCGGCTGAACAGGGAGCAGCACTGACGATCCTTCATGTACTGACCGACGCAGCAGGAAATAAGGCCCGTCAGCGGCAGGTCGCTCTACAAGTGGAGAAAGATCTGCGCCGCGATATCGCAACGTTATCTTCCGCGCAGGACGGAAGGGCGACTATTCGGGTTGTTACCGGCACGCCGTTTGTGGAAATTATCCGCCGCGCCAGAGAAGAAGCAGCCGATCTCATTTTGGTGGGAGCTCATGGAGCACAATTCATTAAGGACTTGTTGGTCGGTACGACCATGGAAAAAATAGTGCGCAAAGGAGATCGTCCGGTGCTCGTCGTCAAACGGTCGGTTCGTGCTCCATACCGCCGTGTCCTGGTGTCAACGGATTTTTCAGAACCATCGCGACAAGCGCTGGAGCTCGGCTTGCGGCTTGCGCCCGAGGCGAGAATTTATCTCCTGCACGCTTATCAGGGAATTGAGGGACAGCTTTGGAGGTCGGATATGACAAAGTCCGAGATCCTGCGTTATCGTCATCGGGTCGCTCAACAGAGCCGGCAACAAATGAAAGATTTTATTCGGCGCATGAATCTAGACGGCAGGTTAATCGTGCGGCTGCTGCGATACGGGCGAGCGCCCCACGTCATCACTGCCGCCGCGCAACGTTTGCGCCCCGAGCTGGTATGTGTCGGCAGTGTAGGTCGAACGGGACTGCCGCAAATTTTGCTCGGCAGTGTGGCCGAACATGTGCTCAGGGAAGTCTCTTGCGATATACTTGTGGCGCGGTCCGGCTCGTTAACTTTTGAACTGCCCTAGCCTAATAGCGCATCCCACCCGCTTCCCGAGGTTGCCACAGGCGCGATCGTGCTAGGCATGCGAGCATACCGGCATCACCACCAAAGTTTAGAACCAGTCATGGAGTATCCCCGGCTCACATCGCGCCCTGATGGGCACCGGTCGGCCGATACCGGGATCGAAGAGCGATTGTTCCCGCTCATGGACCCGTCCTGGAAAACACTCTTAGCGTGCTAACTGGTCTATGAGCTTCAAGTTCGCTTCTATGCAGCCTAGAAACTGGCGTATGATGCGACACTAAAAATCCAGGTGCAGCCCCGGTCCGAAATATTCAATCTTTCTGTTAAAGAATTGTCCGTTGGGAGAATGTCCTTTGTAATATTCAACCAGTAAACTGATCCTCCGACCAAACCTTTCAGCCCTTTCAAATTGAAATCCGCTACGGACCGAGACTTCCGTGCTCCATTTGTTCTCTTCCCTGTTTTGCAGGTCTAAAGCCGTAACGAATCGCGCTGAGTTCGCCCAAAATCTCCACGGCGTTTGCAGTTCGATACCGCCCTGTGTTGACCAGGGCTTAAGATCTGAGGGATCTCGGTGCACCAGGTAAGCGCCGCCACCGTAAAGGCGAAGCCAATCGAAAAGTGTGTAAGACAACTTCAGGTCCAGGCCTTCGAAGCTGAGATTGATGCGATCGATTCGGTTGCGCAGAAGGAACTCGTCGCCTAGATGCGAGCTCTGATGGAAGACGCGAAAAAACGTCGACAGATCACCGATCCGGTACGTCGCGTACAGCCCGGCGAAAAAGTCGCTGTTGACCAGATCAAACGACGACGAGTCCAGGTCAAAGATCGAAAATACACCGGCCTGAAAGCCGACCTCCCACAGTCCGTTGTAAGGGCCGAGCTCACGGTAAAGGGCAATGGTTTCACCAAAGTTCGCCGAGGCCACATTTGTCGCTTCATCGGTAAAATACCGATAACCGATCGAGAAACGCGGCCAGCGAGGATCAGCAATCAGCGGCTCAAAAAGATTGCCGCCTGGCAGAAAGGCTAGCTCGTATTCAGGTTTGACGGACTGCTGTAATGAAACAGACCGTGTTGCCGATGGTTGCGGGGTCGATGTGGCCACTTCAACTCCATGGGAATCGAAGATGACGACCCGCTTAACTCCATCGATCGAGGATAGAGCAGCGATGATCTTGTCGTGATCCGCTTCGGTCAGCTCTCCGGATGTCACCATGACGGCTTCGTTGGCAACGTTTACGGAGAAACTCTTTAGGCGAAATTCTCTCGCCAAGAGGGCGGACGCATAGCCACGAATGAAATCATCGCTGGTAGCCGCCGGCACAACAAAAGGAAAACACAGGAGCAAGATCGCCAGAGCTTGAAAAAGTTTCGCCGGTTTCTGCGTCATTGCGTTCTCCTCGCTACAGGGCGACGGTTGGGTTTCTGCGATCCCTTTCTCTGGGTTCGATCATAGCGGGCCCCGTCATGATCAACGCGCTTTTTGACTATGTCCGTGAAAGCGCTAGAGATCACGTCCTGCCAGCAACCGCAAAATCCTGCGCAGCACATCACGATGACGCTTCGATCTCGCGAATTCGCTGCACCTTATCCAAGTCGAGGACGGTGATAATGCCCTCACCGCGATTTCCCGTACGCGCCGCGCGATCAATCTGATGATTTCGTCACAGCACTCCTCCGGGCAAACTACTTCGAGCTTCAGTGCCGCCGGCAAATGATGAATTTCGAATGGACGGGTCGAATAAAGAAACGTCGGCCGTTCACTGCGTATTCCATGCACCTGATAACAGGTAATTCCCCCGATGCTGGCGTTGTACAAATCGCGCATGACCTCGGCGGAGACTTGCGCGGATGTAAGCGATGATCATTTTTATGATTCACCCCTTCTCTCATCGAAAGACAGCGTCATGCTCATGGCTGTTTATCCGGAGCTTTAACTGCAGGAACAACCCCCGACAAACCGTGCTTTGTTTTACGGCCCGGCGCAGATCATCAATTTCGAACAGGCGCTTCGACGCCTGTGTCGATGTTGTCGCCTTCGGTTGAATCCAGATGACCAGAGCGCTGTTTGTTCCCCCAGCTCCAGCCGCTGATCTCAGGGGCGTCCTCGCCGTGCTCGTAGATGTATTCCTTGTGATCTATGAGCGCATCGCGAAGCGCTTGTTTGGCGTAGGCCGCCCGGGCGCCTAGCTGCGGCAGCCGGTCAATCACGTCTTGCACCAGATGATAGCGGTCCAGGTCGTTGAGCACGCACATGTCGAAAGGCGTGGTCGTGGTCCCTTCTTCCTTGTAGCCGCGCACATGAAGATTGTCGTGATTGGTGCGGCGGTAGGTCAGGCGATGGATCAGCCACGGGTAGCCGTGAAAGGCAAAAATGATCGGCTTGTCTATGGTGAACAGGGCGTCGAAGTCATTGCCGCTCAACCCATGCGGATGCTCGCGCGGCGATTGTAAGGTCATCAGGTCGACGACATTGATGACCCTGACCTTGAGGTCGGGAATGTGCTGGTGCAGCAGCTCTACCGCCGCCAGAGTTTCCAGAGTCGGCACGTCGCCACAGCAGGCCATCACGACGTCCGGCTCAGCGCCGCGGTCGTTGCTCGCCCATTCCCAGATGCCGATTCCTGCAGTGCAGTGCTTGACCGCCTGATCCATGTCAAGCCACTGCGGCGCCGGCTGTTTCCCGGCAATGATGACATTCACATAGTTACGGCTACGTAGACAGTGATCCGTTACCGAGAGCAGGCAGTTGGCGTCGGGCGGCAGATAGACCCGGACGACCTCGGCTTTTTTATTGACCACGTGATCAATGAAGCCGGGATCCTGATGGCTAAAGCCATTATGATCCTGCCGCCACACGTGCGAGGACAGCAGATAATTGAGCGAAGCGATCGGCCTGCGCCACGGAATGTCGTTACACACCTTCAACCATTTGGCGTGCTGGTTGAACATCGAGTCGATGATGTGAATGAAAGCTTCGTAACAGGAGAAGAATCCATGCCGGCCCGTTAAGAGATAGCCTTCAAGCCAGCCCTGGCACTGATGTTCGCTGAGCATCTCCATGACGCGACCGTCGGGCGCAAGTTTGTCATCGTAGTCAAAACGCTCGGCAACCCATGTGCGGTTGGTAACATCGAGGACGTCCTGCCAGCGGTTGGAGTTATTCTCGTCCGGACTGAAGAGGCGGAAATTCTTGCCTGCCAAATTAAGCTTCATTACGTCGCGCAGGAATCGCCCCATGACGCGGGTGGCCTCCGCAGTCACGTCTCCTGGGCTCGCTACTTCGACGGCATACTTGCGAAAGTCCGGCATGCGCAGGTCTTTGAGCAAGAGACCGCCGTTGGCATGCGGGTTGGCGCTCATCCGCCGCTCACCCTTGGGCGCGAGCTCGGCCAGCTCGGGCCGGAGCCGGCCGTCTTTATCGAACAGCTCTTCGGGCTTGTAGCTCTCCATCCATTGTTCAAGAATTTTTACGTGAGCCGGATTGCTATGCATCTCGCCCATCGGCACCTGGTGCGAGCGCCAGTATCCTTCTGTGCGCTTGCCGTCGATCTCCTTGGGACAAGTCCAGCCTTTCGGGCTGCGCAACACGATCATCGGCCAGCGCGGCCGGTCGACTCCCCCCTTGCGGCTTCTTGCATCGATCTGAATTTGCTTGATCTCATCAATGGCGCGATCGAGGGTGGACGCCATCAGCTGATGCATATTTTCCGCTTGATCGCCCTCGACGAAATAAGGCGTGTAGCCGTAGCCGCGAAACAGTTGTTCCAGCTCTTCGTGACTGATGCGCGCCAGCACGCAAGGATTGGCGATCTTGTAACCGTTAAGGTGCAGGATCGGCAGCACCGCACCATCCGTGGCCGGGTTCAAGAACTTGTTCGAGTGCCAGCTGGTCGCCAGGGCGCCGGTTTCGGCTTCGCCGTCGCCGACCACGCACGCGACAACCAGATCGGGGTTGTCGAACGCCGCGCCGTAGGCGTGGGACAGCGAGTAACCCAATTCACCGCCCTCATTGATCGAGCCGGGGGTTTCGGGGGCGACGTGGCTCGGAATGCCGCCGGGAAATGAGAACTGCTTGAACAGTTGCTTCATTCCCTCTTCATCGAGCGAGATGTTCGGATAGATTTCGCTGTAGGTTCCTTCCAGGTAAGCGTTGGCGACTAAAGCGGGGCCGCCATGTCCCGGACCGGTGATGTAGATCATGTCGAGATCGCGCGCCTTGATGACCCGGTTGAGATGGACGTAAATAAAATTCAGACCAGGTGTTGTTCCCCAGTGGCCGAGTAGTCTCGGCTTGATGTGCTCCTTGGTGAGCGATTTCTTCAACAGCGGGTTGTCGTAAAGATAAATCTGCCCCACTGATAGATAATTTGCTGCGCGCCAGTAGGCATCCGTCAGCCTCAACTGTTCCCTGGATAGTGTTTCCGGCATACCGTTCTCCTCTCTAATCTAACTTAGCCGACACAGCCCTCAGCGCAATGGAGTTTCCAATCATTGCAAAAAACTAGTGCGTGACGTCTAGGGGAGGAGTCGGGCATGCATGCTTTCACCAACGATTGGCCGGATAGTAGTTTGCCGCCGCAACGCGCAATCGACGAGGGCCGATCAACATTGAGGTGTTGGAGTTGACCGACGAGGAGTTGCGGGTCCTTGCCCCAGCGATTGCGTCGACGTCGACTTGAGGGATCTCGGGTGTGACTTCATTCTTTAGGACTCAACGCCCCGGCAAGTCCGCCGCTGCGGGATGAAAAAACGTCGTATAATCGATCTGGGTCCGCGATAGGCCTTGCTCGTGCGCGTACAGGGTCATTGCTTGCAGCACGGTTCTGTTATTCTCCACGTTGTAGGCCCAATAGTTTTCGCCCATCAGCTCGCGCTGCTCGGCCACGGCGGCAGCCATCCACGAATAGATGATGACTTGCGGATCCGCGCCTTCGAGACGTTCAAAGGCGATGTCGCGCGACTTGCGAAACGCATTTAATAACGCGACCGGCGCGCTTGGATTGCGGTCGACGAATTCCTGCTTCAACGTAACGATGTGGCTGGTCGGAAAAATGCCGGTCTTTCTAAAGTAATTTTGTTCCTCGATCCGATAGTCACGAAATAGCCGCCGGGTGCGCGGATCGCGCGCCGAGATCGACCGGAGAATATTCGGTCCGATGACCGCGTCAATCTTTCCTTCAACCAGCAGGCTGTCCAGGATCGTATCGGCATCACCTGTGCCCTCGAGCTTCTGAATGCGAATACCCTCGGCGACTCCTTCTTTCGTCACACGCGGTGCCAGCCAGTTGATGCGTGTCAAGTCAACGCCGTAATAATGCTGCAGCGCGCCGCGCGCCCACACACCCGCTGTGTTGTCCCACTGCATGATGCCGACGCGCCGTCCTTCCAGATCTTTCGCATTGCCGATACCGACTTTGCTGTTGACGAAAATGTAAGCGAGTCGAAATTTTCGGTTGGGAAACGCCGGGATGGAGATATGCGGCGCTGCTTGTGCGTACGCACGCACCCGCGCCGCGAAGCC
>DATMEE010000122.1:0-7101 GCA_035557035.1 Phycisphaerae bacterium | reverse complement strand
CGTTCATCGCACGAGCCGGTGCGGATCGAGATCGCGAGTCGGCGTGGGTCCGTTCAGTTCTTTGCAGTCCTTAGCGAATCAACTGACAAGTCCAATGCAGCACTCTCATCGGGTGAGATTGTCTGGAGCAGGGTTAGAACCGCACGCAATACGGTCCTGCTTCTGCTGCTGGCGGCAGCGATTCCGAGTGCATGGAAGAACTCAAGGAACGGTGGTGATGTCATCGGATCCGCACGGCTTGGATGCTTCATTGTCGTGATTCGGCTCGTCGGCGCTCTTTTGGCAATGCAGAACGTGGGGAACTTTTCCGAAAACATCGAGAACGCCGCGCACAGCGCCGTCACCGCGTTAAGCGAAGGGCTGATCGTTGCGATCTTCTACTTGGCCATTGAGTTGCAGGTTCGTCGACTCTGGCCGCGCACGCTCGTTTGCTGGAGCCGCCTGATCGCAGGGCGGCTTCGCGACCCCAATGTCGGCCGCGACGTGTTGCTGGGCTGCGTCGTCGGATTTTTCTGGGCAAGTTTGATGTTCCTCGATCGCCGGATACCGACTTGGATGTGCTGGGAAGCTCGCACGCAACTTCGAATGTTCCAGGGACTGGACGACTTGCTCGGCGCCCGATTCGCATTCGCCGGCATGCTCGACACGGTGCGAAGCGGGGTTTATCAGGGACTCGTCACGCTGTTCTTGCTTGTCATGGCAACGTGGTTCGCGGGGCCTCGGCGATGGCTGACCGTGCTGATCGTCTGGTTGATTGCTGCCGTGATGTATGCGCCGGCTGCTTCGCACCCCGTGACGGCCTGGACGCTCTTCGCGTTCGGTGGAGTCGCCGTCGCGCTCTACGCGCTGATGCACTGGGGGTTGGTCAGCCTCCTTACCGCGCTCTCGGTGCTGGGTTTGCTCAGCGCCTTTCCGATCACCACGGATCTCAAGGCGTGGTATGCCGGCTACGGTCTCTTTGCCGCCGCCGCGACCCTGGGCCTCGCGCTCTGGGGGTTTCTCGAGGCACTACGACCACCTGGCCGGGCCGCACTTCATCCTTCCGCGATCTGAACGCACTCACACGGTCCGCATACGGCGGTCCTTTCCCAGGAAAAATCCAGGCGTCTGCGGATCGACTCGCTATTTGTCGCGTTGTCTCGTGGCAAAGGCCGAACCGGGCCTGCGACAGGACACGAATTCAGCCGAGAGCGGTTCTCGGAAACACAGGCGCCCGGTTACGGCATTAAGGAGTCTCTGAATGAAGTCACGTTGCAAGAAATGGTTGCTCGCCGTAAGCGGTTTCGCGGTGTACCAGGTTGCGGGGTGCGGCGTCCTCGATCAGCTCAAGGACCTCTTCCCGAACCTTCCCGCTTTTGGCGCCTGATTCTGTTTCCGGGTTCGGCGCCGCTGAAAGCGAGCCGGCGGCGCCGACCACTTTTTCTCCTTTTACTGCCGCGAATTTGTACGGTCGGCCGGCCAAGGCCCACTTGTTCTTCAGTACCGATTTAGCAACTGGAGCGATGTATGTGGTTTTTGCAGATGTTCCAAGACCTTCTTGATGAGATTGGTGGCGCAGTTCCGACGCCCCTGAAGGACCTTCTCAACCAGGTCCTTCAGGCAGTCTCAGACCTTTTTGGCGGAATGAACCCGTAGAGCTTCTCTTCCTCTGGTGGGAGGACGGGGCGCACTGAGCGTTTTCCCCAACTCAGGCGCCTCTCCTCTCAGCCGGCAGACGCAGTCATTTTCTAACACCTTGGGGATGGTTGATGCGAATCACCTGGGCCCGCCGGGAGTCGCCCCGGCTGCTGGAACAGCGTTCGTGCAATGCCACTGGTTGGACACACCTGATTGAACCTGGGGATACGACATGCCTTCTTCTAATTCTGTACATGTTGTCGGAACTGGCAGTTGCCTGCCCGGTGACCCTGTTCCGAATGACCGCGTGGAAGACGTCCTTGGACGGCTTAGTAACGCGCCGCCAAAGGTCTTAAGCTTTGTAGAGCAGATGGGCCCGCGGATGCTCGAGCGAAACGGCATCAAGGCCCGGCACTACGCCGTGGACCCGGAAACGGGGAACATGACGCACACCTTTGCGTCGCTTTCGGAAGTCGCCGTGCGAAACGCCCTCGAGATGGCGGGCATGTCGGCCAGCGACGTTGATCTTCTGATCATCGGCTGTCCTTCCTACGATCAGAGCACGCCGCCCACCAGCGCCCTTCTACAGGAGCGACTGGGAATTGAGACCTGCGCCGAGATGGAGATTCACTCCAACTGCTCAGGCATGGGCAAGGCCGTTCAGATTGCCTTCGACGCCTTGACCCTCGGCCGCTATCGCACCGCGCTCGTCTGCTACAGCCAGCTTTCGTCTGTCTACTTGCGCAGTTGCTACTTCAACCAGGCGAAGATGGACAAGACCAACGCCGCCCTGAGGTGGATTCTCGCCGACGGCGCCGGCGCGGTATTACTTCGCGCAGGCGAGGAAGCCGGCGACAGGGGTCGGGTGATCGATACGTTTGTTCAATCCGTTGGCGGCCGGAGTGCGGCGGGCATGACCGCGGGCGGCGCCGCGGCTGACCTTGTAAACAAGGATTGTCAGATTCCCGAGCTGTACGACGCCGGACGCCATCATTTGTGGCAGGACCTCAACGCGGTGAACACTCGCGCCGCGCCGCTGTTGCTGGAAGGACTCTCTCGGTTCACCGCGCAGATGGGGATCGCTTCAAGCAGTGTCGATCACTACGTCGTCTCGATCCCCTCGTTGAAGCTCTATGAAGATCACATCCCGGCCTACCTCGAGCGGCTCGGCATTACCCGCGAGCAGATTCAGTTTCGTTGCGCAAACGTGGGGTACATGGGCGGCGCGGCCACGCTGGTGCATCTGGATCAGATGGTGCGATCCGGCGAGATCAAGCCGGGCCAACTGGTCGTCGTTCACGCCGTCGAATCCAGTAAATGGATGTCCGCGGGCTTCGCCCTGCGGTGGTGATCGCTCGGCCCCCCGGTGATGGACGCCAATTCAAATCTGTATCAAGGGTCAGCTCGATGGTCGCGCCCCGAGCGCAGCCCAGGCTTCATTCAGATTCCGCGATGCACGAAATGGATAAGCGAATGCAAAACGAGCATGGATGGCCGAGCGAATTGAATGAGATCCGGCGGTTCCTGGACACATGGTACTTCTCCATTTCAGATTCCGGGCATCTCCACGTGCGACCGCTAAGGGATCGGGTGGCCTGCCGTGACATGCATGCATTCCTGGAGCGCCTCGAAGTCCTTAGGAATGATGGCCTTCCGGTGACGATGACATTCGATTTCACGAGGATGCTCATGTCCGCCGGGCGTTGGCGGCGCACTTCGGCGCTCTTTCGGCGGTATGCTGAAGGGATCGCCTCTTCAACGCTCGTCGTTCCCGGCAGACGGCAAAGAGGCGGGATTATCTTTGTGCTGCGATCGAACGTGCAACGGCCGCAATTAGTTCGAAATTGAAAGTGTGTCGAGCGATTTCAGACTTCCGGAACTTGAATCGCCGGTTGACTCACGTCCGATCTGCGCCAATAAATCACCGCGCAAAGCATTGGTGAAGACGCCAGGCGCTTCGAGCGCGCGATCATCGCGCCGGAAAGCGCCAAAAATGTGCGACATAGGGAAGACCGGCGATGGGAAGAGTTTCAGACCGCGCGGCGTGTAACGAATGTGGCTATAGACGGTACGGGTAGCGTTCAAACGATATCAGTACCCTTATAGACGGGCAAATGCATAGGTCATGCAATAGGCGATGAAGATCACCAACACCCCCCTGCTCCATCCTGCTAAGCTACGGGCGCGGCTGCGAGAGAGCATGGCAGGAAAAGGGCCGATGGTCACGCGGCAGCAGCCGTGCGGACCCATGCATGGAGGTCTCGCAATCGGGAGAATCCTCCCTTACCGAGACGCAGGCGATTCGGACAGCAGACGAGCTTAGTCGGCCCCCGGATTTTCCAGGGCGTCGTCGGCCGCGAAGGATTGGCGCGGAGGTGACGCCTGCGTTTCACCCTGCAGCCAGCCGATGACGAGAAAATCCGCCGCCACGCGGCGCTGCGCCAGCGTGGGGTCGTAGTCGATCGCAAGTGCCGATGTCTCGGCATCGACGAGGGCGCGTTCCGCCGCGGCCGGGCCGAGGAGGTCGTAATAGCCGCGCGTCCGCATCGAGGCCTCCAGTCCCGCCGCCAGCTCTCGGCCGAACGGGGTCGGTCGGGTGCGACGCGTGGTCGGCGCGAACGGCACGATGGCGATCCTGTCGTTGTTCGCCCGGTTCAGGCGGTCCGACAAGACGGCAGCCAGCTCGCCTGCCATCAGCGCCGAATCGCCGGAGGAGGAATAGATCAGCGGCAAGGATTCGGCCTCGCCGGACGCGACGTTCACCAGCCGCGCCCGCAGCGTCACGGTCCCGGCATGTTGCCGAGCGGCCGCCGGACGCACCGGCGTTCGCGCGGATGCACGAATTTCATGGCCAAAGCGATCTCCCGCAGCGCTCGATTCGACCGCTTCCTCTCGATCATCTCGAAGCGACCTCAGCGCCGCCGGGTGATCCTGATCGGGATCGGCCGCGATCTCGTGCGGCGGCGGCAGCGCGGTGAACTCGCCGCCGCCCGACGAAACGAGGCTGCGCGCTTCGGCGATCACCCCGTCGATCGAATCACTGCTGAAGGCCCGCATCGTCACGCGCCCATTCTGGTCGATCACGAACCGCGCCGGCACGTCGTAGCTCCAGTCGGTGCCGAGCCACTCGCGCACTTCGGCCCTAGCCTCCTTCGGAATCACCATGCACGGGAAGTTGGCCCGCGCGCTTTGCAGCATCGGCACCACGCGCGACGCCCACTCGCCGGGCGAATCGAACGTGCATGCCACCACCCGCAGCCCTTCGGCGTACGTCTCTTCCTGAAGCTGCGCGAGCGGGGCGAGCTCCGCTCGGCTGGTCGGCGACCAGGTCGCCCAGAATTCAAGGATGACCACCTGATGCTCGTATTGGTCGACAAAGCGGCGCAGGCTGGCGCCATCGAGGATCGGCGGCGTAGGCGGATACTGATAGCGATAGGCGGAGTAACGATAGATGCTGTCGTTCGACGCCTGCACCGGGGCGCGGGTCGTCTCGGACGAACTGCATGCGAGCCCGCCCATCAACGCAAGCGGCGCGACGAATCGCACGAAAGAACACTTGCAAATCGACGTGTAAACGAACGAAGACCGGCGCTGCGTGAGTGCGCATCCTTGCGACATCATCCGTGACCTCCCTGTACGCGATTGAGCGACTTCTATCAGTATTATCAGCCTCGGCGGACCGAAAACGGGAGTCTTTCCGCCATTCCAGCGGAAAAGCCCTATTCCGACACCGATTCGACCTCGTCTCCGGGCGCCCCCTCCTGCTCGGCCTTCTTGGCGAGCAGGTGCATCCGGTCCCGCACCTCGCCTGCCATGCGCGTATTGGGAAACTCCTTGATGATTTCCTCGCCGGCGTTGATGGCCTCGCGCCATTTGTGACTCGTGACCGCGATCGAGAACCGCACGCCGAGGTTGTGCAGCTTGGCCCGGAACACACCACGCGCCGATTCCTCCAGCGCCGCCGCCTCGTTCGGGGTGAGGTATTGGTCAAGGTCGCGCAGAAGGGCGATCCCGCGATCGACGTCGTTGCGCTGCACGGCCTGATCCCACTCCTTGAGCAGCCGCCGCTTGTGATCGTTGCGCGCCCGAGCGAAGAATTTCGGAAGCTCCTGCACGTCGCGATTGGCGGGATGCTCGGCCATCAGCCTGTCCATGCTGAGCCGGGCGCGCTCCCAATCCTGACTTTCCATGAAATGCTTGACCTTCTCGACGGTGTCGTGCAGCCGCTCGGCCCGATCGAGCTGGCGCGACCGATCCACTTCCGTGCGCAGGCGTGCCGACTCATTGGCATAGCCATGCCGCTGTTGAAGCTGGTCGACCAGGGCGTAGGCCGCTTCCCAATCGCCGCGGACGATCTCCTCGTTGATGGCCATGCGCAGGGCGGTGCGCTCGCGCGTGCGGTGCATGATCGCCCTCACCGCGTCGGACATCTGCACGTTGTCGGCGACGATCCGCAGGTGCGATTCATTCTTCTCGACCGCCGCATAGAGGTCGCGCAGAACGCCGTAGCTGCGGAAGGAGTTCCCCTCGACCTTCAGCAGCAGATTCACCAGATACCACAGATAAACGAAGAGCGCCACCACCAGGCACAGTCCCGACAGAATGCCGAAGCTCAGCAGATGCCGGCCGAACCAGGGCCACGGGCCAACCTCGCCAGTCAACCGGTAGCCGGCCACGATGATCAGGCCGCCGACGCCAAGATAGACGAGGAGCCGGCCGACGCGAGAGGCCGTTCGGATGTGATCGAAGCGTAGAGGTACGTCGGACATGGTGTGCTAGACGTCCTTCCGGATTGGATCGGCCGACCGCATGCGCGGAGGCTCGTCAACTGCAATTTATTCAGTCGCACAAGGCGTGTCAATCGTTTCAATGGGATGTGCGCATGTTGTGCATCCCGCACCAACTTCAGGCACTGCCGGAATGCGAAAACCCCGCATCTCCCGGGAGAGGCGGGGTATTCGGCGTCAAAATCATGATTGCAACTCAGGCTTTCTTGCAGCAGGCGCCCTCGCAAGTCGAGGCGCACTTCGTCTCGCACTTGGTGCAGCTTGCCGGACAGCAGGCCGAGGCGGACTTGCGGCAGCACTGGCCGTTGCAGTCGGCGGCGCAGACCTTGTCGCACTTTGTGCAGCTTCGCTTGCAGCATCGCGAGTCGCCATTGCAGCACGACCCTTCGCAGCCGGCCTTGCACGCCTTCACGCAATCGGCGCTGCACTGCTTCGGGCAGCAGTCCTTGCCGGAGCAGCCCACGCCCGCAACACAGAAACAACAACACACCGCAACGGCCATCAAACTTCGGTACATCGACTTCATTGGATTCCTTTCAGATTCGGTTCCACTCACGTTGCTTTCAGTCGGCACGCGGCGCTTCGGCGCAGCGAATGACTCAATCGTCGGTATCATCTTCATCCAACCCGCGAACGTCGTCCATATCGCCCGTCGCGGAATCGTCGGGTCTCGTCGTTTCCACCGGGCCGGTCGTCG
>DATMEE010000121.1:0-8321 GCA_035557035.1 Phycisphaerae bacterium | reverse complement strand
TGTCGAACGTGCCTTCTGGCGAGCCAACTTCCTTGATCGCGGCGGTCGCCGTTTCCGCGCCAATGAAATCCCCTCCCGGCGCGGTCTCCCAGAGCACCCTGTCCGCGCCGTCAACTTGCAACACCTGCACGCCATTGGCGTACTGCCGAACAATAAAGTTGCCAGTCCGGTAGTCAGTAGCGGGAGGAGTCGCCGCCACTGCGTTCCGCGGCAACCCGGAGACCGTGAGAGCGGCGGCAACTCCAGCGGTAAAAAGCTCCCTGCGCCTCAGTTTCATACTCATGACCGACCCCTGCCTCAGTGCCCTTGCTGTCATTCGACAGCATGACGTAGTGGTCATTTACCCGAACACGACTGTCAAACGCCCGCTATTCGAGCGCCTGTTTGCACCGCCTATCCTAGGCGCCATTTGTATCGCCGGTCCATTCCGGTAGGCTTGGTCAAACCAATCGACCAGGGACTGAGCAATGGCCGTTGCACCGAGGCGCCGGCTCCAAGAAATTTCGCGACGCTTCATGCTCTTTTCTTTCCGTCCATTGCTTCAGTTCGCAGCTTGCTTTGAACGCGCGCACCCTCAACCGCGAACTTCCCGCAGTTCTCGATTACGGTGCGTGAAAGCCGCGGACATTTTACCGAAAAAGCCGTGCGCTGGTTCAAGGATTCGTAGCCTCAACACCAACCGGAAGGGTCACCCCGGACTTACACTTCGGCCGCACTACCGGTGACCGAGTAAGCCTCTGCAAAACTAATCAGAGACATCTGTTATGGGAGTAGCTGGCCAATTTCTCGGTAGACCACCTACGCAAGCAACAGCGCGAGCGCGTGGCGTGAGCGCTAATTATTTCCGTATGCCGAGCGTGACCCAGTACTCGCGCGGCACGCAAATGCCGAGCTCTGTCGGAAATCCGTCGTGGAAGGCGATGAAATCACGCCGCAACTCCCCGCTGCGTTTCTCGTCGAGGCTCGCCGCCAATGACTTGGTAGGACCGTACCCGGTGGAGAACGTGTTCCATGCGGCCTCCCCGCTCGGCTCCCGGTAGTAGGAGACCCCTTTCTCAAACTTGAGATCGAAGTCGCGGCCGAGCAAGTCACGAATACGATCGGTCTTGCCCCACTCAAAGGGCGATGGCGGCGCCGGGCTCGGCGGCGGCGGCATATAGGGCCTCATCACCTGGAACATTTTGAAGAGGTTGCTGTCGGATAGCCAGATCGTCAGTGCGATGCGACCGCCCTTGCGACAGACACGTGCGAGTTCGGCCGCAGCGGCTTCGGGGCGGCTCGCGAACATGATGCCGCAGGTCGAGATCACGGCATCGAACTCGCCATCGGCGAATGGAAGACTCTCGGCGTCGCCGATTTGGTATTCGATGTTCAGACTCTCGGCCTTTGCGTTTTCAACGGCGGCGGCGACAAGATCGGCGGCGATATCGACGCCAATCACCTTGGCACCGCGGCGTGCGACGACCCGCGACGTCCAGCCAGTGCCGGTCGCCAAATCCAAAATCTTCTCTCCGGGTTTCGGCATGAGGCGGCGCACGCAGTGCTCGATCGAATCGCTGATGCCCCGACTAATCTCGTCATAAAGCTCGCCGCCGGAGCTCCATACTGCCGCAGGTCTTTGATTGTGCGTTTGGACGGGACTGCTCATTGCATCATCCCCCGTGTGAACGCTCTTATGGATTGCGATGGTACATTCGCCAGATGATCATCGACCAGGATGAATACTAGCATTCTGCCGGAGTACCCTAAAGCCCAAATACCGCGTCTCAAGGCCGAGAGGCATCGCCGCACGTTGGTTCAAGGGTTTGACCCTCCCCTGCACCACATCGGAAAGAGCCCGCCACCGAGCAACGCGCAAAAAAGCGAAAGGCCCCGTAACGGGACCCTTCCCTTTCGTGTGCGGCTCTCTCAGGTGAGGAGCACGAGCAGAAGCAGCAACGGGATCGGGATCCCAAGCAGCCAGAGCAGGATGACGCCCATGTTTGTTCTCCTTCAATTGACCGGGTTCGAACGATAGTTTTTCGCGAAGATCACGCCGCGCCAGCGGCCGTCGCGAAGCTGGCCGCCTTCGAGGGCTGCTGCCGCCGCCGCAAATGCGCCGACGAACATCGCAAGCGTGAGCCAGCCCGCCATCGCCGCCGAGAATTTGCGCGTCTCATCGAGGGCGGTCTTCGCCGCATTCACGACCTCGGTCACCCGCGCCTCGGCCTCGGCAGGAGTCCGCCCGGTCCGGGCGGCCACGACCTGAGCGAGATAGGTGCGGTCAGCGGCCGAGATGCCTTCCGGACGGCTGAGCGAGCGTGTCATGATCAGGCCGACTTCCCGCCGTGTGTCGCCGGCATCGGTGGCGGGCGCTGCCGGGACAGCACCCTCACGACGCAGCAGGGTATCCACGAAATAGTCCGAGGGAGAGCCTTGCGCCGCCGCCTGAGCGCCGCCGGCGGCTGCACCGGTCGCGGCGCCCGTCGTCGCGCTTCCGAGCAAGGATGTCGTCGCCGTGCCGATCACCAGCACGCCGATCACCGTCGCGAATGCCCAAGCGAGGAACCCGTGCGCGGTGTCGCGGAACGTGACTTCGTCGGACTGCAGGCCCGTCCATTTGGTGCGCAGTCGCCCGGCAATGTAACCACCGAGCGCCGACGAGATCAGCGCCGTCAGGACAAGGAACGCGCCGGCCGTCCATTTGAGCGTGGTGGCGGATGCGCCGCTGTTGCTCCAGGGAGAAATCGATGCGAGGCCGACCGCGCTGCCCAGCGCAACGAAAACGATCGTCAGCGCGGCGGCGGAAAACCCTCCCGCGAGAATCGCGGCCCAGGAAACGGCTGAAGTATTTGCATCGGTCGGTTCGACGATCGCCATAACGGATTCCTTTTATGCGGCCTGTTTCGCGTAATCGTTGACCGATGCTTCGGCGATCTTCGAAAGGTCGGCGTCGGTTGCTTTTTCCTGCGCCAGCGTTTCGTCGATGAGGCCGACGGCTTCGCTCAGACCCAGCTCTTCCGCCCAGGTCTTCAGCGTTCCGTATCGGGAAATTTCGTAGTGTTCCACCGCCTGCGCTGCAGCAAGCAGGCCGGCGTCAATGGCGGGCGATCCCTTGTAGTCCTTGGCGATCTCGTCGCCTTCCTTGATGATCCCGTCGATTGCCGGGCACTTCTTGCCCTTCGCGGTCTCGCCGATCTCCTTGAAGATGCGCTCGAGACGCTTCACCTGCCCCTCGGTCTCGCGCAGATGCTTGCTGAAAGCCGCCTTGAGCTCGCCTGCCTGAGCCGCCTTGGCCATCTTCGGCAGCGCCTTCAGGATCTTGTTTTCCGCGTAATAAATGTCCTTCAGCGTGTCGAGGAAGAGGTCCTGAAGGTTCTTTTCCTTTTTGCGCGCCATGTGTTCCCTCCAAAGTCTATGCACACAACAATGGCAGCCATTTTCGGTTCCCGCTCCCATGCGCAGGCGGAAATTTTTTCCTGTGTGCGGACTTCCGCGCTGCAGCGGCGCCGGGGAAGTCGGACCGTTGCTTGATTCCGTGCGGCCCGGTCATCCGACGATCGGAAACGGATACCAGCCCCGTTCCGGACCGGCGCTCGGAAGCGTGAGGGTTGCTCCCTTGTGGCCACACTGAGAGCACCGCGCGCAGCAGCGCAGTTGGTTGCTCGAGACGCCAAAGCCCCAACGGATGATTAGCGGCACGAGTGCCATCGGAGCCCTGTGCCAGCAACCATGCCGGGCGCAGTTCACCCAAACCCACTTGTTGTCGCGTAGGCTGTCATCGAGGGTCGGCACCGACCCCGGCGCGAAGCGGGCCGGCCGGCGCCGCGAAACATGGTCGTGCGGATCGAAGTCCTTGCGCATGCGTCTAGCCCTACCGATCAATCGGCACCTCGCATACCGTTCGGCCGTCTTCGTCGCGCACGCGGATAAAGCAATACCCATCGTAACGCTGAAGCTGTTGCGTATCCTTACTGTCGAGGGCGCGGAGCATCGCTTCCTGCCGCGCTGCTACATCACTCCGATATTCGGCGCCGCCAAGATCAGTGAATTGGTCGCCGTCCACAAGATCGAAATAGTATCGCATTGATCATTAAATGCTGACCCTACAGTAGGTTCCAGTTCCTAGCTTGTGGTGGAACTTGGGCCTCCCCCCGGCGTTGAATCAGTATCCGAAAAGTCCCCTCAACCCGAGGAGTTCGGCGATGCTATCGCTGGACCGTACGAGAATTCATGCCGCTTAATGCCAGGGATTACGAGCGGAACGCGGAAGAGTGTTTGCGCTTGGCGAAAGAGATGAGGAATCCCGAACATCAGAAAGCGATGCTCGACATGGCGGGTGTTTGGCAAAAGCTTGCACGCGAGGTTAGCAATCGCGAACGGCAATCCTCCGAAGGACAAAGCTAGAGCCGCATAGCGCCGATCGGCCCCCACATTTCATCCGCCATGACGGGAACCGACATAGGGCTAAAGCATTCCTATGTGGGCCTAACTTTGTGCGGGGGTTTCGTGGCATTGTTGTTGGTTGTTGAGGATGATCCACAAGTATTGGTGCTCGCGGAATCGGTGCTGAAGGATGCTGGCCACGAGGTCTTAACGGCCACCAATTACGACGGCGCGATAGCCCTTCTTGCCGACGGCAAAAGTCCCGAACTTGCACTGCTCGATCATAACCTCGGTGAAGGATTGAGCGGCATTGATGTTGCAAAAGCCGCGCGGACTTACACAAAGGACGTGGCGGTCATTTACACTTCCGGCGATCACATCAGCGACGGCACGCGGGCGCTCTTCGTCGAGGGCGGCGAATTTCTGCCGAAGCCCTACACGCCGGAGCAATTGCTTAAAATGGTCGATCGACTTCTAGCTGGCTCCAACAACGCGTAACTTTCACTCGCGCGTCGCATCCTATCCAGACGATTGAAATCAATCCCACAACAAATTGTTGCGCTTTTGGAGCAGCGCCCAATCGGTCGTGTCTGGAAATTATTCCGCTTCGTGATATTTGTTTCTAGCTACTGGCAGAGGATGGAATGCCATGCGCACTAATCTTCCGTCGCCACCCGTTTCCGCGCTTGCCGACCGCGTCGACTGCCCGTCGTGCGAAATGACGATGGCGCTGGTGTTGATCGAGCCGCACAAGCGCCGCCACGAGCTGCGCACGTACCGGTGCCCGGCCTGCAACGCGACCAAGGGCTTTATCCTCAAGTCCGAGGAAGACTGACAAGACAAAGCCCCGCTCCGGCTCTGGGCCAGCGGGGCTTTGTGCGGCCAGCTACGGGGGCTCTGGGGGAACGGGCCGGCCGCGTCCACCTAATTACTGACCATCCCCAACGTTCCTCGGCGAGCCGAAAATTTCCTCCGATTGAGTCGGGCACCCGACATAGCAACGATATGGATTATGACGCGTTGCCGGTCACTGGGTGGCTATCCATGGAGACGACAGTGGCAAATCAAAATCAAAATGAACGCGAAAACGAGGATCGCCCGGGTCAGCAGCAAGGCGGCAATCCGAAGCCTGGTCAGCAGCAGCAGCAGCCCGGCCAGGGTGGTCAGCAAGGCGGTCAGCAGGGTGGCCAAGGTGGTCAGCAGGGCGACCGCCAAAGCGATCAGGGTGGCCAGAAGCAGAACCGCTGATCCTCATCGACGACTTGAAGGCCCCGGAAGGGGCTTTCTTTTTTTTGCTCAACGGTGAGATCCGTAGTGCGTGGGCCCTCACCATTCACGACGCGGCGAAGAAACGCCAGCGTTTGGCAAAACGTATCGGCACGCGAAAGAAAAAGGCTGCACCATCGGCCGACACGAAACCCGAAGGGCCTCATCCGATCCTGCGCAAATGGCGGAAGGCTGAGAAGCCAATCGAAGTCATTGAGTAGAGCGTTTCACGCTCAGGTGATGGAACGCTGAAAGCGTGGAGGCGTTCTGCGCGCATGTCATTCTCTGCAAGCGAATACTATGACCGTGCCGCGCGTTTTAAGCGGCTTGCGATGCAAACCGGTCATTCGGAACATCGACGGATACTCTTCTGGATGGCCGAGACTTGTGAATCGCTCGCGCGCCAACGGGTCGCCCAAAATACTGCTTCCCACTTCCCTCGTGTGCACCAATGGCCGCGGGGGCCCTCGGTCATCGAGTAGCGATCCGGTGAATCGCTCGGACGAGAGCCTCGGCTTCCTGTTCCGGCGTTTCGATATGTTCAACTCTTGGAACTGAGCCAGGCAAAGCACGCTGTTCGACCGCCTCTCGTATCGATGCGAGTGCTGCAGCAAAAGGTTGAATGCGCAAGGTGATGGCCGTTTGCACGAGTCGCAAGACGTCGTCTTCAGAACTGCCAGTAAGGACGGCACCGATGATAGTCCACACGACTGGCCGTAAGGAATCGATTTCGTCTTGCACGCTGCACCCGTTGACGCTGCCGAGCAGCGCAACGGTTGGCAAAGAGACTCGTTCCCACAAAGAGCGCGACTATCTCACCGCACTCGAAAGAATTACGGAACAGAATGCCGGGGCACGCATTGACGAGCGTTCTCGATCCCCCTCGCGAACAGAACCCGGCTCGCTGCTCCCGCGTCAACTGGGCGGGCCGGGTTCCCCCTCCCGCACCTCGACTTCGCGTCCGCGGCATTTTGAATGTGCGCTGTGCGGGCCCAAGACCAACCAGGTTGTCCAATTTAAGTAGTCCGGTGATTGTGAAACCTCCCCGACCTCCGCGCTCACCATCGTTGCGACCAGCATCCTCCCGCCTCGAGAAAATCACGTGCGGACGCCGTGAGTCCTCCGCATCTAAGCGAACCTTGTCGCATGTTGCGCGTTCGCTTGATATGCGAGCGCTTTTTGCAGTCGGGCTGTTCCTCGCCACGTGCCTTCAGGTTCACGCGCAGGATTTACACGGGTACACTGAACCTCAATTCGGCACCTCCGCCCTGGTTCCGCAAGGTTGGCGGGCGGAACCGATCCGTGACCAAGCGGGTGTGAGCGGGCACTACTTCCAATCGCCCGACGGACAAAGCTGGATTGCCGTGTTCGGAAGGCCGATCAGACGGGGCGTCAACGCTCGTAGCTCGGCTATGGGCACCGACGAGCGGCTCACTTATCGGGCAGATGGCGAGAGCTGGTTCGTGCGGTCCGGACTCCGGAACGACCGGATTTTCTATCGCAAGGCTTTACTCTCTTGCGGCGGCCGCATTGCTCATCTGATGGCCTTCGACTATCCCGCAAATCGCAAGCTCGACCACGACAGGCTGGTGACCGTCATGTCCCGCTCGCTTCGTTCAGCTGGCGCATGCTGACGGACCCGCATGTCGGTTCAAGGGTTTGACCCGGACTTGGACAGCCGGCGATCCATCGTTGTCGTGCAAGACGCTCCTACACGTCTTTTCGCCCGCCGGTTTGCGGCTTAACAATCCATTCGCTCGCGGAACCCCCTTCATCGACAGCCGAGATCACGCCGGCGTCTTCTGCCATTGCGGGCGGCCGGCGATCTTCACGCGGAAGCGATAGAGCGAAGTCGAGGCCGTCACATACAGGCTGCGAAAATCTTCATCGCCGAAGCAGAAGTTCGCCGTCTGCTCGGGCACATTGATCACGCCGAGACAGGCGGCCTCCGGATCGAACACGTGAATGCCGCCGGGACCGCAGCAATAGATGTTGCCCGCGACGTCGATCTTCATCCCGTCGGGCGCGCCCTTCCCTTCGCCCACCGTCTCGGCCCAGATCCGGCCGTTCGCAAGCGTTCCGTCTGCCTGCACGTCGAAGACGCGGATATGCCGCCGCTCCGTGTCGTTGACGAACAGGCGTTTCTCGTCGAGCGAAAAGCACAGGCCGTTCGGCTGACCGAAATCGTCGACGAGCAGCGTCAGCTTCTTGCCATCCGCTTCCGCGCGATAGACGCCGCGGAAATCGAGCTGCGTCGGCCGGGGATTGCCGTAGTACTCCATGCGGCCATAGGTCGGATCGGTGAAATAGATTCCGCCATCCGACTTCACGACGACGTCGTTCGGACTGTTCAGTTCCTTGCCGTCGTGATGGCTCGCGAGAACCGTGACGCGGCCGTCGGCCTCTATGCGCGTGAGGTTACTCGTCGCATGTTCGCAGACAATGACCCTCCCCTGCCGGTCCCACGTCAGGCCATTCGATTGTGCGCACGGCTTGCGGAACGTCGCGACGCCCTGCGCCGTCCATTTGCGCATGTGGTCGCCGGGCATATCGCTGAACAGCAGGTACTTGCCGGCGGGATGCCAGAGCGGCCCCTCGGTGAAGAGGAAGCCGTTCGCGATCCTTTCGAAGGCGACGGTGTCGCCGACGACCGAGGCGAACTTCGGATTGCGAATTTCCACGCTCATTTT
>DATMEE010000120.1:0-17533 GCA_035557035.1 Phycisphaerae bacterium | reverse complement strand
GCTTTCATGATTGCTCGCGCGCAGGTCGATCAGATAATCGAGCGCGATCGCGAGTCCCTTGCGCATGGGGGCCGTGCCGATGAAGGCGCAAAGCGCCAGGCCGCCGAGGATGGTTCGTGCGAGCCACTTGTTCTCGGGAGTCGGCAGGATAAAGAGCAGCGCGACGATGAACAGCCCGGTGATGAAGGCGGTGCTGGTGTAGGTGATGAACCAGATGTCCGGTTCGCGCGACTTCAACTCAAGCCCGCAGGCGTCGCACCGCTCGCGCAGGTTGGCCCAGCGCGTGAACATCGGCGCGCGGCCGCACTGCGGACAGCGGCGGCGCATCCCCCGCCACAGGATCGCCAGATTGTCGCGGCTGGTTGCCAATTTCGCTTGCACCCTGAAAAGTCGGCGGCTTGGACTTCCAAGATAGTCCGCGACGAACGAAGCGCATGTAGCATAAACGACCGGCCCGCCGGATCGGGTCGATCGCGGCGGGCCGGATGTGTTTCTTAACGTTTCAGCGGCCATGGCGGCTGCGTCAGGAGCGCGTCACACGGCGAATCAAGGATCGGTGACGAGCTGGGTGGCGAAGGCGTTCACGTCGTCGCCGTCGAGGTCATCGTCGGCGTCGTAATCGACGCAGACGCAGCTTCCGGCCGGCACGCCGCCGGTGAGGAAGCAATCCACGAAGGCCTGGACGTCCACGCCATTGCGGGCCGCGTCGCCATTCGCGTCGCCCTGAATGGTGGGGCAGGCCGCCGGCGTTGAAAGATCGACCCTCAGGAATGCGTCTCCGCTCGAGCCGAACACGCCCAAATCCTGTCCTTCGCTGTCGCGCAGGGAGGCGATGAAGTGCACCACCCGATTGTCATCGATGAAAAGATCATCGACCGCGAATGGGTTTGTAGTGAAAATGCTGCGGCCGATGAAGGCGCCGTCATCGAAGAAACCGTTGCCGTCGACGTCCACCGGGTCGCCTTCGCGGGCGATGACCGTCTCGTCGTTCAGCAGGAGCACCGTGTCGAACTCATCATCCGGCTCGCTGGTGTTGCAGGACAGAATCCAGTCGCCGACCTGGTTGCCGGTGAACCCGTTCATTGTGTCGCCGATGGTTTCGCCGCTTCCGACGGTGATCGGATCGCCGGTTTCGGCGACGCGAACGCCGTTGACAACGGCCCAGTCGGCGCCGTTGGGATAGGTGCCACGCGCGAACCAGTCGCCGTTTGGACGCATCGTCATGCCGGTGATGTCTGCGACGTTCAACGCCGACCCGTCAATGGTGAAGCCCTCGCGGGCAACGATGACGTCGTCGACCGCCAGGATCCTGTCGTTGGTGGTGGCCCCTTCCTCGATCTCACCCTCGGCGAACCAGTGCAGGCCGTCGAGCGTTCCACCGGCACCATTCATATCAAACAAGTCCCAGGTAAACCCCTGAATCAAACTGACGCCGGATTGCCGGAATGACGCGTCATTCACGAGCAGAGCCGGGTAACGGAATGAACTACAAGCTCCGATGGGGTTCGGCACATTCCAGGCCTGCCCGTCATCGCGGAGGAAGATCGAACCGGTTGAAGTGCTACGAAACTCATCGCCGGAGGGAGCCGACACATCGAACAGCCCGGTGAGCGAGTCGCCTTCCTGAAGCAGGATCGTGTGGGTCATGAGGGTTGGATCGAATACGATGTATTTTGCGTCCGTTGCCGCAGCACCGTTGGTACGAGCCTGGTAGATGAAGTTGCCGCTCGAATCGAAGCTCGCCGGGCGAGGCGACGCGGAGAAAAAGTCATACAGTTCGCCCGGCACGCCTGGCACGGGCTGGCCGGCCTGCGCGAAATTGTCGCCGGAGAATCCTGAACCCAGAATCAGAATTTCCTCCACCTCTGCACCTGCTTCCGACCGGCCCTTCACGACCCACTGAGAGCTGTCATCACTGATGGCGAACTCCTCAATCGCCTTGAATTCGGTCACCTGAGGATCGCCGTTCAGGTCGAGCGCGCCGGGAACGATGGACGTCGGATCACCGTCAATCTCGGTATAGATCGCCTTGATCGGACGGAAATCGCCGATGATCGTTTCAAAGGACGCCGAATTGTTGTCCGGGTCCAGATCCACGACCGATCCGGCCTCATCCGCGACGACGCTGACGGTGTTGGTGTAAACGCCGTTCACCGAGAAATCGCCCACGATCTGAATCGTCTCCGACGTCTGCTTGAGCAATTGCGGGAACGTCATTTCGATGACACCCGGTCCGATTTCGGTGTGCGGCACCGACACGGACGACAGCGTGAATCCCGCGGGAAGCGTATCCGTCACCACGATGTTCGTGGCGGTGTTCGGGCCCGCGTTGCTGACGGTGATTTCATAAATCACCTGCTCTCCCGCGGCGGCCGCGCTGATGCCGGACTTGGTGACGGAAACGTCATAGCCGAAAGCGACGATGCTTTCGAAGGAGGCAGAATTGTTGACCGGATCGGGATCCGTGTCGGCAGAGGCCACGCTTACATTGTTTATGTAAAGGTTCTCGGCCGCTGCGCTCACGGTGATCTCGACGACTTCGGACAGGCCGACGCCGATGTTGGCGAAGTTCGCCGTGACGACGCCGCCAGCCTCCGTCGCGCCGTTTGTCGCAGAATCGAACACCACGCCCGCGGGCAGGGTGTCGGTCATCACCACGTTGTCGGCCGGGGCGGGGCCGTGGTTGGTGATCGTCACGGTGTAGGTGAACAATCCGTTGGGCGGCGCGCCGCCGTCGTCGATCTTGGTGACTTCGAGGTCGGCCTCCTCATCGATGAGGACCGCCGCAGCGCTGCCGGTGTTGTTGCCCGGCTTTGGATCGACCTGATTGTTGGTGGAAGCACTGGCCGAGTTCACGACCGCGGCGCCTTCGGCGGCGGCTGCGACCGTGATCTCGAATTCCACGCACTGATAAGCGGGGAGACTCGCGATCGACGCGGAGAGCATGCCCGATCCGGACGGACTCTCGACGATGCCGTTGGTGCCGGAGATGAAATCGAACTCGGCGGGAAGGTTGTCCGTCAACAGGACGTTGGTCGCGTCGTCGGGACCGCGATTGCAGACTTCGACGCTATAGGTCATTTCCTCACCGAGAGAGGCGAGTTTGGTTGACGAGCCCGTCTTGGCGACGGCGATGTCCGCCCCGGTGGCCAAGGGCGCCACGGAGACTGGCACCCGCACAGTGGCCCGTCCGACAATAGGACCGGAGGCGCCGGTCAACGTGCTGTCGGTCATATCGACGGTGCAATAGAAGTCGCCGCCATCGGTCAAGATGGCGGTATGTAGATCGAATGTTCGCACATAGCGATTATCGTCGAACAATCCGTTGTCGTTGACATCGATGGGATCGCCTTCACGCAAAACTTCCGTCGTACCATTCAGCACGCACACGGTATTCTTTCGCGTATTCGCTCGGTTGGTGCGGCCACAGATGATGTAGTCGCCCTGATTGTTGGCCGCAACAAAGAGGTATCCCGCTCCAAAGCCCTCGGCATCATCCCAACTGTCCCCGGCGCCGGGATAGATGGGATCGCCGGCCTTTGCCAACAGAGAATACGCCGCGCCGTTGCCTCTCACGAGCCAGTCTTCAGCATCGCCATCATTGCTGCCATAGGCGTACCAGTCGCCGTTGCTAATCATGTGTGCATAGGCGAAGGTCGAAATGGGATTGCTCAGCCCGGGAATGACGTCATCTTCCTGGAGAACGATTTCGTTGTTGACGACAACGACCTTGTCGACGGCGGCGGCGCCATTGATTTCGCCCGCCGCGATCCATTCAAGTCCTGCGCCGTCGAACCAGTAGGTGTCGTCCAGAAATGCGTTATCCCATGTTTCGGCGGTGCCGAGCGGCCCGGTCACACTGGACTGGGCCAGTAGCATTTGCCCACTGTGAGAAAGGATGACGTTATCCTGTCCACTCGTAGCATTGGTAATAAAATCGAGAATCGTGCCGAATCGGCCGCTTCCGTCGAAGTTGACCGAATCCCAGCTGACGCTCGAATCGCCATAACGATAGTTGAGGGCCCCGAATGCCGGGATGACCTGGTCCGTCCTGGCCAGGGTGGTGAAGCCGGCGCCGTTCCATTGAACGATGCCGCGGGGCGAGCCGAGAAAGCTGGCGTTGAACGCAAAATGTCCGTCGTTGTTCGGGATAATTCGCGGGTGCAAAATCATCTCGTCCAATGTATCGGTGGGATTGGTCGTCATGGTCACGCCCTGCTGCGCCACAACACTAAAGACGCCATCTTCGCCGAACACGCTAATGTGGTTGAAGTTCTCCGCTTCGACCACGGTGATGACGAAGCCGATGTAGCGCCCGTCCGGGCTTCGATACGGCGGGTAGATAACTCTAGAGAAGAAAGAAGTCAGCGGCTGCACGGTGTATGAGCCGCCCAAGGTCGGATGAGCCGGAATGACAGATGAATTACCCGTTCCGCCGTCTTCAATAGAATCCTCGGCAAAGACGACCGTTTCCACAGCGGGAAAGACTTTCACTTCCGCGGTGTGGGCGGCCGAGTTATTGCCCGGAACAGTATCGGGCGGTTCGCCGTCGGTGGAGATGGTGGCAGCGGCGGAGAGCGTCCCCGCCGTGAGGGCATTGACCGTGATAGTGACTGTCTCAACCGCGCCGACGGTGAAGGGTTCGATCTCGCCGGATACGGTGTCGCCGGCTACGTTCGGTGTTGAGGCTTCGCCCACGGCGCTCGCGATGCTGAAGGTGGCGGTTCCGGAGAAAGTGATTTCGTATGACATGTTCTCGGCATTCTCGGGGCCGAGATTCCCATTCGTCAGCGTATAGACAACCTGCTCGCCCACGCCGACGTTTCCGTCATTAATCACGGGACTGCCTTGAGACGTTGCCGAGAGGCTGACGGTCAAATCGGCGGGCTCCACGAAAATGTTGGTGGTGTGCGAGGCGGAATTGTTCAGCGGAGCCTCATCGGGGAATTGACCAGATATCGCGATAGTCGAGGCCGCGTTGAGAGTGCCGCGGAAGCTGGCGTTGACGGTGACGGTAATCACCTCAGGTGCGTTCACGTTAAACGGCGTTAGGCCGCCCGTAATCGTGTTTCCGTTAATGGATGGGGTGGAAAGCTGGCCGGTGGCGCTGACTATATTAAAGGTCGCGTCGCCACTGAAGATGATCTCGTAGGACATGCTGTCGGCAATCTCGGCGCCGAGGTTTTCGTAGTTGATGGAATAGACGATGTCGTTGCCTTCCTCGACGTCGCCGCCGTCGGGGACGTTGGCGGCGTTGCTTTCGGCGGTAATATTCGTCGACAGATCGGCCACGCCGCCGGCGCCTTCCAAGGCGCTGGGCGCCCAGGTGCCGCCGGCGCCGAGTTCCGTTGTCGTCCATGGATTTGCCATGTCCGATTCGAATTGATCGGTGGCGATATCGAAAACGAGCGTGGGGCCTTCCTGATCGACATTGAGATAGATTTTTCCGTCGCCCAGCGCCATGCCGTCGATGTCATGGGCCGTGTTGGTCCCGCAATCGCTGGGGCAAATGTCCGTGATCGTAGGCACACTCTGAACCATCGCCGTGGCGAACGCGCCTCCGTTGAGAACGTTATCGATATCCAGCGAATAGATGCCGGCTCCACCACCTCCAAAGCCATTGGTAGGATCATTGTTGTAAATGTAAAACAATCCGCTTGCGGGATCGTAGGCGATGTCCCTGACATCAACGTCATTGGACGACCAGGTCGCAAGCAGTGTTGCGACGCCGTTTGTCACGTTGATCGAATACAGACCTTCCGGCCCGGTTGTCGCCCCGGAAGTATTTCTGACCGCGTAAAGAACTCCGTTTGCGAAAGTGAGACCATCCACGTCGGTGTCGCCCGTGCAGGTGGTGCAACGAATGTCCGCAATCTTGGTGCTGATCATGAAGCCGTTGGCATCGGTGTCGTCGTAAGGGGTGCGGTAGAGGTTGTTGTTGTCCTGCCAGTAGAACAGGCGGTTCGCGTCATCGGCGGCGATGCCTTCCGGGCCGTCGCCACCAGCGCCGCCAACTACGCTGTCCAGGGGCTTGAAGAGATCCGTCTCAATCAGCGTGGCCACGTCGATATACTTGACGAATTCGTCATCCTCATCCACGGTGATGACCAGCTGGGCTTGAGCCTGGGAGGCGAACCCTGCGATCAAAAGCAGCGCGAACACAGCGCGATTAAGATTCCGGCCTATTCCCTGTGCAGCTTTCATCATTTCCTCCAGAAATAAAGACAGATCGGCTCGCGCGGTGAACAGCGATCGCGGCGAGCGGGGGGTCGAGATTGACTAAAGAAGATTCTTCAATGCCGGCGTGGCCGCCGGGCTATCCCCTGCGTTACAACGGGCCATCGTAACAAAACACAGGTTTTGTTGTCAACGAGACTTTGGATCGATTATCATCATGTGGCTATGATTTCCCGCTCGCCGCAGGCGGGCGGCCTTGCTGGGGGAATAAAGCGAAGCCCATGAAGGTATAACTTTCCGGGGGCGCAGAGTTATTCCCAGACGTATCGGTTCGCGGCTCCGGCCGACGAATCGACCCACCACCGTTTTTTCGCACGAAAGAAAGATAGCGATGCACATGCCTTTTTCTGTCCGATTTCGGCGGCTGACTTGCATTTCCACGGTTTCGCTCGCCTGCACGGTGGCCTCGACGGCGGCGCTCGGGCAGTCGGTGCTGCCGGCGGTGTTTGTCTGCCACAACATCGCAACAAATCCGAATTTTAACAATTATGCCGCGGTCTCCTCGTTCACGATCGACGTTTCCGGCAACGTGACTTACGTCGGAAATTATTTCACCAACGACAATCCGCAGGCCATCGCGGTCTCGCCGAACGGCCGGTTTCTCGCGGTCACGCACGGGACGGCCAGTTCAACATTTGAAGACCTGCTCGTGTTTCGCGTGGAGCCCGATGCATCGCTGACCATGTGGGCGGTTTTCTCCACGCCGAACAGCCCGCTCGACGTGGAGTGGATTTCAAACGACGTGGTGGCCGCCACCGAAACCCGCGATGGCGGCGTCAATCGCATTCATGCCTATCGCCTGGTCGAGAACAACCCGGTGGCGACGCGGCTGAGCCTGATCGACTCCGAAGAAACCGGCGTGTTCACGGCCTACATCGCGCGGCACCCCAGCGGTGATTTTCTCTACGTGAGCGACTCGGCTCTGGGGGGCGCGAGTCTGAAAGTACGAGCGTTCACCGTCAATACCGACGACACGCTGACGTTTCTTTCGGATACGAATCTCACGTCATACCCGCTTGATCTGGCGATTTCAAACGACGGCACGAAGTTGTATTCCGCGGGGGGCATCGGGCTGTTAAGCGGCGGCGACCCGCATCGCATACACGGATTTGACATCGCCGCCGACGGGATTCCAGTGGTGATGGGCACCTCGCCCTTTCACTCGAGCGGCCAGTCGCCGGCGCACGTGGCGATCACCGGAAATGATCGAATCCTGCTGGCGGGTCACGGGGGCGACGGCGACGTGCATTCTTTTCTGATCAGCGATGAGGATGGGTTTCTGACCGAAACCGGTTTCGAGATCAGCGTCGGCGGTCAGGGAGACATCGGGGCGATCGCCGCGCTGGGCAGCACCCTTTTCGCCACCCGACGATATTCTTCAACGGGCAATCCATCGGGACTGCTTCAGTATCGCGTCGGTGCGGATGGGTCGTTCGAGCAGGTCGGCGGGGTGATCGACACGCACGGTACGGCCTCGGACGCGATTGACGTTTGGCTGCCGACGGCCGTCGCGCAGGGGGACATCAACGACGACGGAAACGTCGATGAGCTGGACGTCGCCGCACTGGTTGCAGTGCTGCTGGGCATGCCGCAGGCGCCTGAACACGTGGCCCGCTCGGATTTCAACGGCGATTCTGCGGTCGATGGCCGCGACCTGGAGTTGTTCGTCGGGTATTTCCTGAACCCGGTCAGCGACGGCGCGTGCTGCAATCCCGATGGCGCCTGCGAGATCATCACGCAGGCTGAATGCGCCTTTGGCGGACCTGGAGCGACGTGGCTGGGCCCGAATACGTTGTGCGAAAACTGCCCGGACCCGGCGCCGGTCATCAATCAGGTCTTCTCGCCGCCCGAGCCGACATGCAATACCCCGGGGCAGACGATATTCATCTCGGTCCAGGGCGATCATTTCTCGCCGCAGGTCGAGGTCGTGCTTCGGCAGGCGGGACAGCCGGATGTCGCGCCGCTTTTCATCAACGTATTCGGAGACGACTTCCTCGACGCGGAGTTCCCGGTGGGCGGCATGGCGCCCGGAGACTGGTTCCTGTTCCTGTCGAACCCGGACGGGCAGAGCGACACCTGGCCGACGCCCATCGTGATCATCGACTGCAATTAGGAAACAGCGTAGTCGGCTATTCGATCAGGGCATCGATGAAAAGCGGCAGGTCTTCGTCGATTTCGAGGATCGCATTCTCGTCCATGTCCGCGGCGCAAAATGCCGGGGAGTCGGGGGGCGGCGGGACCAGGAAGACGCCCACGAAAGCCTGAATGTCCTGTCCATCGACGCTTTCATCCGTATTCACGTCGCCGTTCAGACAAGGGACAACAACCTCGCATTGCAAGTCAAAAACAGACACCGCATCGATGGCCGCCTCGGTGGTGGAATCGTTGGGTTGATCGCTCGCGGAAAAGCGGAGGCGCACGCCGTTGGTCGGCGGAAAATAATCGCGCACGCGAACCGTGCGCATGGTCCAGCCTTCGGAAAAGGGCACGCTTTCCACGACCGTCCAGCTTGAGCCGAAATTATCGCTCAGTTCGACGGTGAGGCGATCGATGTCCTGATCGTCGTTGGTGAACCAGCGGGCATATCGAATATAGGGGTCGACGGCGTTCGTGAGTGCGAAGGGCGGCGAGAAGAGGCGCGTCGGACCACCATCCAGATCATGATCGCCGCCCGCCAGACCGGTGGTGAAGCACTGCCCGCTGCCGTCGTAGTCGAGTTCTGGATCGCCGCGCGAGCCATCGCCCGCGGGGATGCCGCGTTCCCAGCCGCCCGACGTCACACTGATGTTGGAGACGCCCCAGTTGCCCGGTGTCTCGAAATCGAAGGACAGAATGGGCGTGAGGGAAGTGCCGACGATGGCGGAATAAAACTGCTCCGGTGCTTCGCGCGGATCGAATCCGGTATGTCCGTCGACCGTGTCGCAGGAGAGATAGTAATTCACGAGGGTTCCGCAGGGGGCTGGGGGAAATTCTCCCTCGTATTCGCCGCCGGCGACTTGTGTCAGAGCTACGGCAGTAAACCCGCCTCCGCTATCCACGTGCAGAAAATTACCGGCAGCCGCGGGGATGTAACCATTCCGCCCGGTGATCGACACGCGAAGCACCGTGCCGCCGAGGGGATGGAGCGGCTCGGGTCGCCCATCGGGGTAGGCGAAGTCGACGTAATTCGGAATGCAGACGCCCTGAGGATTCGCCAGCGCATCCTGGAGACCGGGATGATGAATCGAGCATCCGGAATTGACCCCGGTACTGGGGCAGCCGCCGTTGGTGTGAATGGCGATGGCCTGCTGGGTGGTCTCCTCGAACACGGGCGAGCCTGAATCGCCGCCGGAGCTGTCGATGGGATAGCGAATCATGGTGCCGTCGGCCACCGTGAGGGGACCCGCGAGCGTCTTTTGCGCGAGGTGCAGCGTGGGCGACACCGGTGGATCGACCGTGCCGAAGCCCGTTTTGCGGATGATTCGATTGTCCGCAACGGGCGGCGCCGCCGCCAGATAGAAGGCGTCGCTTTGCGACTCAAATGCAGTAAGGCCCGTGTTGCCGTTTTCAAAGCACCCGAAGTACGCCCAGTCGTTGCCGATGGCCGTGCCGCCGTCGTGCGTTTGCAGCGAATCAAGGTCGACGGCGAACTGATCCTCCGGAGGCGGGTGAACCATCGTGCCGCTTCCGGTTGACGGCGGCACGTTGAATTCGATCACTTGCAGGTTCGCTCCGTCAGCGGCCGCGCAGTGGCCGGCCGAGAGAAGGCAGCGATTGGCGTCGCGGATGAGCCAGGCCGTGCAACCGATAGGCAGGGCGCGGCCGGCGCGTGCATCGCTCGACGCGATGCGGTCGTCGGTCGGTCCGCAGGTGTTACGCGGCATGGCTGACTCGGCGCTCGTCCACAGGCGCTCGATGCGGATGCGGGCCGTTCCGGCGGAGATCGGGGCGATCAATTCAACAAAAACGGCATCGCCGTTGAAATAGGCGGAAGTGTTCTTCCATTGCTTCATCGAACGGCGGTCGAGGGTTTGGGTGGCGCCGTCGAGAAGCGAGGTGAGCACGACCTTGGCGGAGGCGGCGCTGCCGAACCGGCCGGGTAGTTCCGCGACGTCGAATTGGATTCGAATCCACTGCACGCCGGGCACGGTGATTTCGGCGGAAAATGCAACGGGATCATCGCTGGAGGTTGCGGCGATGGAATTCGAGTCGACGGCCGGAGAGAGTGTTTGAATGACCTCGTCAATGGGAGCGGGCTGCGCGTTTGCGGCGCGAACAAATAGCCCAAGACAGAGGATCGTAAACAGCGGCAGGCGCAAAATGGTCATTCTCGGATTGCAATCTCGTGTCGGCAGTGTCCCATGCTCCGTCACGGCGGACTATCAGGGACAGACGCCATCGAGCAGGCAGGTCACGAAGGCATCGACATCATCGCTGGATTCGAGGGCGCCATCGTTGTCGAAGTCCACGGCGCAGAACTCGACGCTTCCCGGGGTTCCGCCGGAAACAAGGGTTTGGGTGAACAGGGCGATGTCCGCGCCATTCACGGCGTCATCATCGTTGACGTCGCCCTTGGTGCAGCTCGCGGCGCTGCACTCGTAGTCGACAATGGAAAATGCGTCGATCGCCCCCTCGGTCAGCGAATTATTCGGGTTGTCCGTCACGTTGAAGCGAACCCGCACGTTGGTCGTGGGCGTGATAAAGTCGCTCACTTTGAACCGGCTCTCGGTCCAGCCTGCCGTGTGTTCGATGCCCAGGATCGTCGAAAAGGCGACGCCGCCGTTCGACGAAATTTGCACCGCCAGGCGGTCGGCATCCTGATCGTCATTGGTAAACCAGCGGGCGAACGACACAAAGGCGTTCGACGTGCCGGCCAGATTGTAATTCGGCGAGCGCAGCCGCGTCGGTCCGCCATCGACGTCGGATTCGCCGGGGCGATTGGCGGTCAGCCAGCACTGCCCGGATCCGTCGAAATCGGCGGGCGGATCGCCTTGTGACCCGTTGCCCGCGGGGACGCCGCGCTCCCAGGCCCCGTCGGTGAGGGTGACGTTGTCCACGGTCCAGCCGACCGCGTCTTCAAAATCCAGGGATGCCAGCACGGTTGCAGTCGATGCGGCCGTGGATCGATGCAGGGGCGGCGGGTAAGCGGGGTCGGGAAAGCGGATGCCCTCGTCCGATTCCGCCGAAAAGAAGTAGTCGATTCGGGTCCCGCACTCAAACGCGGGGAAGACCGCGTTGTGAACATTTCCGCCTTCATCGATCGCATCCAGGGGAATGACCTGCCAACCGGCGCCCGTGTTGTAGTGAAACAGGCCTGTGCCTGACTCGGGCACGACGCCATTGAGCCCCACGACTTCGACCAGCACGGTCGCGCCGCCCGCGTTGGAGATCAACTCAGGAATGCCATTCGGCGTCACGAAATCGAACGGACGCGTGACCCCAAGCGGAATACTCATGGCCCGGCGCAGATTGAGATTATTCACGGCCGTCGCGCCGTTGGCGCCGCCGCCGCCGGCGGTGCAGCCGTCTTCGTGAATAACTCCGATGACGTCGCCACTGGCAATGTCGATCAACGGCGCGCCGGAATCTCCGGCGGTTGCATCGATCCGAAACGTGATGCGCGTGCCGGCGAATGAGAGGTATTCTCCCTGGGCGGTTTTTTGAATAAAGCTCCATGTGCGGAAAAGCGGGGGCACGACCGCGCCGAATCCGAAGTACTCGATATTCTGGCCAGAGGCCGCAGGGATGACATCGGCCAGCTCGAAGGCGGCCTGCTGGGCTTCATAAGGCCGCAGACCGGTCGTCGAATTCGGAAAGCAGCCAAAGAACCCCCAATTATTGCCGGAGCCGGTGCCGCCGGTGGCCCGTTGCACCGACGCGGGATCGTATACGTACTGGTCGTCGGGCGATGGATGATTGATCGTGATGCCGTTGGGAAACGTGAGCGGCGGGTCGAACTCCACCACCGCGCCCGGTTCGAGGAAACCGGCCGACTGCCCCGAAGTCAGGAAAGAGTGGGCGGCGTCGTTGATGAGAAAGACCGTGCCGCGGGCAACGCCGTCGGCGTCCACGACGCGGGCGGAACGCGGATCGTCCGAGAGCACGCGCTCGTCAGTCGTGCCGCAAGGTGATCGAGGCTCGCCGTCCTCCTCGGGCGCCTCCTCCGCAAAACCCGCAACGATCTCACCGATCGCAACGCTGTTCGCGCCGGCGCCCGGAAACGCGAACAACTCGACGAGAACTGAGTCGCCGTTAAAAAAAGCCGAGTGATTCTGCCACTGTGCGAAGGCGTCGGCGCGCATGATCTGCCCGGCGCCGTCCTGAATTGAGGTCAACCGCACATACGAGGCGGTGTCGCCGGAACCAGCCAATTGCACGTCGCTGAACATCAGTCGAATCCAGGCGGCTCCCGGCTGGGTGACGGTTTGGGAAAATATGATCGCCGGCACGGCCTGATTATTGATGACGATTCCGGAGTCCACCTCGGCGGGCGAATGAACAGCTTGAAAGAATTGAGCCGGAGTCCCCGATGCCGACGAGGCCGAATAAACGCTGACAATTCCGACCAACAACAGAATAGGGTGCCTTCGAGCAATCAAGATTTGCATGTTTTCCACCAGTTGAAGCAAAATGGCAGGACGAGGAAGCAGAGGGCGCTTCCAGAAACAGACCGGGAATTACAACCCGCGGCGAGAGTGCCGCGATTCCATTGGTCCCCCTTTGATCCCCGGAAGGCTCGCAGATTATGGATAGCCTAGCAGGAAAAACCGGTCCATTCAAGTGCAGGGCCCGGGCGAAGCCGCGGCTCGCTAATTTCGGCAGTTATTCGCCGGATTCGGGACCGTGCGGGACGCGCCGGACCAGCACATTGGGGTCGGCGGAGAGCCGGTTGACTAATCCCGGCCCTGCGAGTTCCGGACATGCGTCAACGACTCGGGCAACATAGAGTCTCACCCACCAAAACGGATGTCGCGACAGCTTCTCCAACTCCCGGATAACGGCCGGATCCACGGCCCTGCGCTCGACAAACCCAAATCGCCTCCGCCAAAGCAGATCCGCGACGACGTGCTCGGCCCAAAGGATCGGTTTGATCTCGTCCGGATCGCGGAGTTGATACGCTCGCACCAGGGTCAACAGGGCCGCTCCGGGCTCGGACTCAAACATGAAGGCGATCAGCGACGCTTGTGGGTCTCGGCCCGCCCGCACGTCCGCCTCGATAAGGGCACGGTATGCCGAAAAATCCGGCGGCCGTTCGGCGGAACGATCCTCAGATTCCCGCATCAATTCGCGAGCGACTTCCACGACTGCTGAAGCTTGATTGTCGAGATGCGGCGCCAGCGCCGCGACCATCTGGTGCCGGGAAACATCCAGTCGCTTAAGGATATTTCCGACCATCGCGCGTGCCCGCGGATTGTTTTCCTGGCGCGCCGCATACAACGCGAGTTGTTCAATGGCCGTCTTGAGATGCCCATCGCACAACATCAGCAGGCCAGCCAGTCGCTCCTCGAAGCTCATTCTGTCCGGCGCGCTCTCCAACGCTCCAATGGCGGCCTGATAGACGTCGTTCGGCGAGATAAGCACAATGGGGATGGGTTGCGCGTCTCCTCGAGCGACAATCGACACGAGACCAATGCAGCCTATTCCGATGACCCAGGCAGACCACCTCGACGGAGATTTCGCTGCACGGGTCGTCTTTTCGCGAATCATATTTGTCACTCCTGCATCACGGCATCAGCCGCGTAGTCAAATTCATTTCGACAAAGTCGCGAACCTGCGGAAAATCGTCCACCTGGAAGTGTGTCGCGCCGGCGCCCCACGCCGTGGTCTCGACGTTGCGTCCGGTGGGCTGGGGATCGGAATCCGGCACCGGCCCGCCATCCAGGAAAACATCCGCGAACGATCCGACCTGATAGTGATTCGCGTGATAACCGCTGCTCGGCGGGCGGCGCAGCTCGCGCGAGAGATCGAAGTCCGAATCATTTTCCACGGCATCGACATACGACGTGACCACGATCTCGAAAACCCCGATGCCCGCGCGATCTTGATCCAGGCGGTCGGCTAGATCGTGGGTGGAGCCTCCTCCGTGGCTGTAGCCGAAGATCGAGACTTCATCGACCATCCGGTGGCTCACCGCATCGACCACCTCGGCATATGCGGTTCCCAATCCATCCGCTGCAACATGATCCTCATCGTGCATGTGAACGTCGTAGCCCTGCCGGTACAAATCGATTGCGAGCACGAACGTACCCTGGTTCGGATCAACGGGAACGGCCGGCGCCTGATCCTCTCCGCCCAGCGCCATCACGATGCTTCTGAACGTGTGAAATCGCAGCACGTCGAGGGAGTAGTCTGCGGCCAGCGGCTCGAGATGAAGTTCCACGTCGCCCTGCTCAGCAGCCGCCCACTCGACCCAAATGGTCAGGCTGTTCCCATTGGTGGGCAACGTGTCGGTTCGGTCATTCGTAAACGGAATCTCCGATCCGGCCAGCGTCGTCCGTGTTGTCCAGACTCGAAGCGCGGGATTCGTGCGCCGCAGAGCGAGTGCGATCGCAGGTTGACTGGTTTCGACGACAACTTCAACGAGATCGTCCTCGCCGAGGGGATCATCATCGCCGGGTGCGTTGATGCGGACACCAGGTCCGGTCGCGACATTGTCTTCGTGGGCTTCGGACACCGCGGTCCTTGTGAAGGGAAAGTAACCCGTACCATGTTGCGGGCGATATGCCGTCACGCCGGCAAATGCGCAAGAACCTGGCACACACATTGTGCCATGCCCCAGCCACACTCCCGAACAGGCGGGTTCCGCCTCAAGAACACATTGCCCGCTATCGAGACAACAGGCGCTGGTTGGCGTCGGGCTCAGCAGGCATTCGATAAAAGGCTGAACGTCCCTACCGTCGACACTTTCGTTGCCGTCAAGGTCTCCTGCGCAGACCGAGCAGCCGGCCGCCGAATCAATGAGGGCGGTCACGAATGGGGCGACATCGAGCACGTCGTGCAGAGCGTCGCAGTTCAGATCGCAGGAATCACAATCTCCGCCGCGCGGCACGGCGCCGAATTCATTCACGATCCCATTGCGAGCTGCGCCCCGCGCCTGTGGAGAAGCTATTGACGTCGATTGACTTCGTGCAGGCGTCGCTCCGGCCCAGCAGAGTGCGACCACAAGGCCGACCGTTGGCGCCCAACACCGTGAGTGCGGACTCGGGCAGCAAATCTTCAATAGTCTTCTCCTTCAGTTGCTTTGAACATCCGGTGCCCCGGGACGACTGGCCGTCGGCAGACAAAACCGGCGCCGACTTTCAGTTTACCGTGGCGAGCGGCCGCAATGCACGCCTTTCGCGAAGAGCGTCGTGCGCTCTCACAACTAGAATGAACGGCGCGAATTGTGCTATCATGCGGGAGCCAGGATGGACCTCTCGGTGGGTGACATCATATTGGCCAACGCGGCGCGCAGGAGAATCCGCATTTTGAGTCTGTCTGAACAAAAAAAGGGCGGGCAGGATTGCCCCGAGGGTTCTGCGACGTGCGGCTTCAACCAACCGGCCTGAGGCCCGCCTTAGGGTGCTTCAATAGATGTGGACCGCTATTTCGATTCAGCGTTGAATCGCTCAAGCCGGCGTCGCCATTCAGCGAGTTCGGCGGCATGGTTCTGATTCGGCTCGAGGCGATCGAGAAGCTCGTGCAGTTTCACGAGGGATTCAAGGTTTGACTGAGCCAACTGCGCGGGCACTCCGCTTGTTTTCTCAAATGTTTCGCGCGCCAAGAGCAACAGCGCTTCCGCTTCCGCAAGGCGCGATTTGCGGAGTTCCGGCGCGATTGATTCATCGGCGCACAGTCCCATGAGGACACGGGCAAATCCCCCGCGGCCCACCGCGAGATTCACGCTATCAGAAGGACTCTGTTTTTCCTGAATCGATATTGATTCACGGTAGAGCGGTTCGGCGGCCTCAAAGTCGCCCTTGTCCCGCAGCAACGCTGCAAGATTGTTCAGCGTATTGCCGACGTCCGGGTGCTCGTCTCCGATGGTTTTTCGCTGGATGGCGATCGCCTCGCGGTAGAGCGGCTCGGCGGCCGCAGCGTCTCCTTTTTTCTTCAGGAAAAAGGCCAGGCTATTCAGGCTCGTGGCCACGTCAGGATGCTCGTCTCCGTGCAACTGCCGCTTCATCGCCCACGCCTCGCGGTAGAGGTTTTCGGCGCCATTCATGTCGCCCGCGGCACTGAGCAAGAACGCCAAATTCTGCAGGCTGGAGGACAAGTCTCTCCGTTGGGGGATCGGAAGCGTGCGCAGGATGGCCACGGCTTCTTTCGAGCTGGCGATGGCCTCATCGTGGCGGCCGCGAACTTCCCACACCCCGGAAAGCACGTTGAGGCACGCAGGCACCTCGCCGTTGGGCTGCTCAGGAAGCTGCCGCGCGAGAGACAGCGCCTCAAGACACTTGGACTCCGCGGCGTCGAAATCCCGGGCTTGGTAGCGAATAATCGCCAGATTGCGCAAAACACTCGCCATCAAGGCGGGATCGGCCTCGGAATTCCGGCGCAGAATCGCGAGTGCCTCGTTCAGCAACGGTTCGACCGCGCCCGCGTCCCCTTTGTCCACCAGCAAGGTCGCCACGTTATTGAGATTGACCGCCAAAGCAAGATGTTGATCGCCCAGCGCGCGCCGGCGGATCGCGAGCGCGGTCCGATAGTTTGATTCAGCGGCATCGAACAGGCCCAAAACCCGGTAGGTTCGGCCCAGTCCATCGAGGATGTGGGCCTGCACCCGCGGCTGATCGCTGAATTCCCTGACCGTTCGGACGGCCGGTTGAAGCACAAACTCATCCATCACCCGACGGGCCACGTCCGCTGCGTGAGCGGCGCTGGTGAGTTGGTCAAATCCAGCAAGCTCTTTCTCGATTTCGTCCGAAGTTCGCAGCCGGCTGTCCCCCGCCTCGCCGACATATTTTCTCGCGAGGCCGGCGCGAACCTGCTCGCGAAAGTGATCCTTCAGTCCGCGTCCCATTGCCGCGACATCGATCTCATTCAGCATCCTATATTGAAAATCGGCGACGCGCTGCGTCTCGTCGGCCCGCTGCTCAGCCAGCTTGCGCTGTTGCTCCTTCTCGACGAGCGCCTGTTCCGCGCGATACCAGAAGGCCATCGACGTAATGAGTCCGGCCGCAAGGAGCACCAAAAAGCTGGCCCCAATCGCCACGGCAACCCAGTGCCGGCGAAGCTGCTTGCGCAAAACGTAACGCAACGAGTCGCGCCGGGCTTCGATCGGCTCGTTGGCGAGGTAGTGGCGAATGTCGCGGGCCAGCTCGCCGGCGCTCTGATA
>DATMEE010000119.1:0-3023 GCA_035557035.1 Phycisphaerae bacterium | reverse complement strand
TGCTGGCCACCCGCCCCAATGCAATGCTCCAGGTGCTGGGAGGTCATATCGCGGTCATTCCGCACACCTGGGACTTTCATCGCCCGGAGATGGCGACCGACGCCGACGAAATCCGTCAGAATCTGGACTGGGCCTGCGATTTGTATGAGGCACTCGCCCCCGGCAGTGCATCCGCCGCTGATCCAGATTCAGATTTCGAAATAGATAATGAGTCGGACAGAGAAACAGTTACCGGCGCACGACGCGCGCTCCACGACCGTATTTCTCGGGACCCCATTCGATCCGGGCCTGCCGCCGCATGGGATCATCCGGCAGCGGTCGTTCCGTCCCAGCGTGCCAAGGCGGGGCCGGTGCGCCGCATACTGTCCCTCACCTTCGGCTTTCTCTTGTTTGTCGCGGGCGGCATCGTTTCGCTCGCCATGTTGACCGGACCGTTGCAGGCCAGTCGCGCCGCCGACTGGCCCACGGTCGAAGGACGCGTCGACAAAGCCGAGGTGGGTGTCAGAGAGGGCCTGTCCACGCTCTATTTCGCGGACGTCGAGTACGACTTTACGGTCGCGGACCGGAACTTCCACGGCCGGCGCCTGACAATCGGACCGCCTGAAAAGGACGGAAACCGTGCGAACGTCGAGGCCGTTCTCGCCAACTACGCGGTAGGCCAGACCGTCAACGTTCACTACGATCCGGCCAACCCCGGCGAAGCGGTGCTTGAGCCGCGCCTTGCATCCGCGGGGATGCACATGGGTGTGTCGGCCTTCTTCGCCTTGATTGCCACCCTGGGTGGCTACCTCCTTTATCGTGGATTTCGCCGACCTCGCGTGCCGACGCTGACGGCCGCGTGGTGATTCTGGTTATCACCGCGTCGAGTCACACCGGACTATCGGAGAGGCCTTCGTCGGGATTTCCGCCGGTTCAATTTGAGCAATAGCAAGGGAAGCAAGCTCATCGTCGCGCCTGCCCCGCAGTCTATTCCGCAGAAATCGGGTGGCGGCGGGGCGTCTTCGGTGATGTCGAAGGCATCGCTCTCCGCTTCGGCAAGGCCGTCGGCCGTAGCGACCAGTGTGTAGCCCGTCCCGGCGGCGTTGACACGCAGGTCGTCGTCCACGTTCCAGGAAACCACGCCCGCCGCGGTTGGCTTGGTGAGGCTTGTGCCGACTTCGAGCGTTCCGTTGCCGGGATTTTCGCCCAGTGCCAGCGTCACGTCAGTCCCGTCGACGGCCACCAGGTTGTCAAAGGCGTCCCGGGTTTCGACGGCGATCAGCAGGTCCTCGCCCACCGCCGAGTCCACGGGCTGCTGCGTGATGACGAGGCGGTCGGGCGCGCCGGTCAGAATATCGAACGCGTCGCTTTCATCGGCCGCGCCGACGCCCGAAGCCAGAATGCGATACCCCGCCGCGGCCACTTCGATGCGCAGGTCATCGGTCGCATCCCAGGTCGCGACGCCGTTGACGGTTTCCTTGGTCAAGTCCGTGCCGACTTCGAGCGTGGCGGCGCCGGGGTTGACGCTCAGATCGAGCGTCACATCGACGGGCGTCTCGGTGTTAGTGTTGTCGAACGCGTCTCTCACCTCCACTGAAATCAGCAGGTCTTCGCCGGCGGTGGTGTTGACGGGCTGGTTCGTGATCGCCAGCCGGTCGGGATCGGCCGGCGTGATGTTGAATGCATCCGTTTCAACCGGCGCCCCCACCCCCGACGCAGTCAAACGGTAGCCGGTAAGCGACTTGTTGATGCGCAGGTTGTCCGCTTCGACCCACGAAGCGACGCCGTCGTCGGTGGTCTTCGTCAGCGAGGTATCGATCAGCAGCGGCCAGCCGCCGGGGTTGAGGGCGGAATCGAGCGTGACGTCGACGGGATCGTTTGTGACGAGATTGTCGCCGGCGTCAAAGACCGAGACGCTGACCAAAATCGGGCTGCCGGCGTCGGTGTCGACGGGCTGCACTGTGATCTCTAGGTGGTTGGCCGGCCCGGCGAGGATGTCGAAGGCACCGCTGATGACGGTGTCGCTGGTGAGAAAATCAGCCCCGTCGTGCGTGGCGCTGAGCGTGTAGCCATTGGCGGCAGGATTGATGATCAGGTCATCGACGTCGGTCCAGACGGCGATGCCGTTCACGGTCGGAAGTGAGTTGATCCCGTTGAGCGTGGCGGCGCCGGGATTGTCTTCGATGGTGAGTGTGATCTGGCGGGCGTCGTTGTTAATGATGTTGCCGCCGAAGTCGACCATCGAGACGGCGGGAAGAAGATCGTCGCCGGATTGCACCGTTCCGGGCTGGACGGAAAAGACCAGCCGATCGGCGGCGCCCTTAACAATGTTGGTGGCGACAATGCCCTGATCGGTGAACGCCCCGCCGGCGGTGGCGGTGGTGACCTGCATCGTCGTCTGTGCCGGACCGGCCGCGCCGATGGCGCTGAGGATCTTCAGTTTGAAGCCGGTGACGCGGATGATGTCCTGCACGGCGGTGTTGGTGCCGCTGGTCAGCTCGAACGTGAGCGTTTCATCGGCGGCGCCGGTCGGAGTGAGAACGGCTGCGACATTGATGGCCGAGCCATTGAAGCCGACTGTCGCGCTCTGGATCGACACAGGCGAGCTCGGGTCGAACTGGTAACCGGGGCGAACCTGGAAAGTCAGCGATTCGCCGTTGCCGGAGGAATACTCGGGCAGAGAGATTTCGGCGAGAGTAATCGTGTTGACGGCGACGGCCACGTTGCCGGCGCCATTGCCGCTGCCGACGGCGCGGTTCGTGTCGACGTTCATGGTGATGTTGGGCGAGTTGACCGAGTCAGCGCGCCCCGAGGCGGCGGCGAGCAGGCAGAGCCCGCCGGCCAGCGCGTTCAACGCGAGGCGGCGTGCGGATCGAGCGAACGAGTGTCGTGTGGTCGTTGTCTGAAAAGCGTTCAAGAGGATCTCCTGTTTGCGAGCGAGCTTCAGTCGTGGACGATGTTACCGCGACCGCGGGGCGCGCCACAACTGTTCTCCGTCGGGGGACTCGGCGAACGGGCGCGAGGCATTAGTTCATACTGGGTAT
>DATMEE010000118.1:0-7191 GCA_035557035.1 Phycisphaerae bacterium | reverse complement strand
AGATCATGCCGGAGCCTTTGGGATGCTCGTCCCAGGCGCCGACCCAGTAAACGAGTCCCTGCTTTTCGCGGACCTCGGTGAAGAGGCGCGAACTCATGCCGCCGCCGAGGACGCTGAGCATGACCCGCTCGACGTGGTAGTCGGGATCGGTGATGGCGACGCCGGGGTAGCGCAGGAGAATCTGCTGCTGCTCGGCTTCCTTGGGGTGGTGGTGAATGCCGGGCGTGAATTTCAGCGGCACGTTGCGGTCGGCCACGTCGAAGTCGCCGCCGAAGCCGTTGAAGAATTCGTCCACAAGGGTGGCGAAGCGATCGACATCGACCGCGCCGCCGACGGTGACCTGCATCCGCGCGGCCGAGAAATTCTCGCCCCAGAATTTGTGGATATCGTTGCGGGTGATTTTCTTGAGCGATTCGGCGGTGCCGAGCTCGTGACGCCCGAAGGCCTCGCCGTAGGCCTGGGGGGCCATGAGCTTGCCCGCCAGCTCGGACGGGTCGTCTTCCAGGGCGGTCAATTCCTGCAGTCCCAGCTCTACGGCCACGTCGCAGAATTCCTGCGGGAAGATGGGCTTCCGCAGCAGTTCGGCGTGCAGAGCCAGGGCCTCACCAAGAAACTCGGGCAGGCAGTTGCAGCGAAAGACGGTCGTTTCGCGGCCGACGCCCCCGCCGGTCTGAGCGCCGATCGTGTCGAAGGCGTCGCTGAGCTGCTGGGCGGTCCGCTTTTCGGTGCCCTTGGCCATCGTGTCCTCGACGATGCGAGCCAGGCCCAGGCGGTCGGCCGGCTCATCGATGAGGCCGGTGAGGAAGCGAAGCTGGAACGAGGCGGTTCGCCGGGCGGGCATTTCGAGTGCGGCGAACTCGGCGCCGCAGGCCAGGCGTCGGTGGTGATACTTTTCGAAGGCGGTCATGGGAGAGGGTTATAGCCAAAAGGGGGAGCAGGATCAAAGGTGGACCCGTGGTTGATGAAAGCCTCTCTTCAACCGAAAATCCACATCGGGTGTGAACCGTGAATGCCAAGGAGGTCCTCTGACAGTTGAACAACGCGTAGAAGAATTGGAGCAGGAATTGCACCGGACGAATCGCCGAATCCGTTTTCTCTCGGTGGGCTTGGCATCTTGCTTCGGGATAGGCTTGACTGCCTGGATTCTTCGCCCACATGCAGTGCTGGCGCAAAATTCGACTCCGCCCTCTACTAGAGAGGTAAGGGCAAATCGATTTGTCCTGGAAGACGAAAAAGGTAGAGCTCGCGCTGAGCTCCAAATGCACGATGACGGACCCCGGCTCGCGATGATCGATAAAACAGGCGTTGTCCGCCTCGCGCTTCATGCCGGCGAAAACGGTGTGGGACTCGGGCTCTTTAATGAAAAAGGCAGGGGGGTTGCCGGGCTAGCGATCACGAAAGATGCTACGGGACTTTCAATTATGGATAGGGAGGGAAAGACTCGTGCCGCACTGCTGCTCGAGAAAAATCGGTCTCAGGCGCTGATGCTGAATGATGGCAGGCCCGATGGCACAAGCGCATTGTTTTCTGTTGCCGACAAGGGCTCAATGTTGAGTCTCGACCGAGCCCAAAGTCAGGTTTTGTTGTGCGCGAGTAAAGCCGGACCGAGTATTGATCTTACGGATTCAAAGGGAGTGTCGCGAGCGAACTTGACGGTCGTCAAGGAAGTATCAGGTCTGTATATTTCGGACGAGAATGGCACTCATCGTGCTGCACTTGACTACTCCGAACACGGGCCGGCGCTGGACCTAATTGACGTGAAAGGAAAAATCCGGGCTTCGCTGGGGGCAGGGATGATGGAAAGTTCGGATGGAAAAAGGTTAACCTATCCAGAATCTTCACTCTACTTTTTCGGACCAGATGGCAAGCTGCGCTGGACCGCACCATAATACCAACTGCTTACAACACGCCGGCCTGTTTGGCGTGAAGTGAGGCGACGACCGGCTCGGCGAGAATTCGCGAGGCGCGAAGGATTTCGACGCCGATTACCTGGCCCGATTCGCCATACTCAATCGTCACGCCGGGCGCGATTTCGACCGAGCGCGCCAGCGCGCCCGACTCCGCGATCAAATAAAGGATGTCGGCCTGCACGTCGTATTTGCTTTGCGTCATTCAGATGCTTCACATAACACTGACATCATCGTTGCTATCCCGCTGAATTCGCTTCAGCGCGTCCTCGGAAATGATGCGATCCCGATGTTCGGCTTCGCTCGCGCGCAGTGACTCGATCAGGCCATCTAACGTGCCTCCGCATTCGTCCCACATTTGTTCCCGAATGCGATGTACTTCTTCGACGATTGGATCTCGCATGGCGAACTTACTCCCCGAGTAATTCCTCCGGCGTTACGATGACCGAAGTCGGTTGGTCGAGCCTTTCATTGATCTCCATCAGACGCTTTATTGTATGCCCGTTGGCGATGTGGGCACAATTCCATGTCAGCAAGTAGTCTACGCCGTAGGCGCAGGCAAAGGCTATGTGCAGGACATCGTTGCCTGCCTTCGGGGGAAGATGCAACTCGTCGTGGTAAACGCGTGCCAGCGATGCTACGTCCGAATTCAAAGCCAAAAGAGGGATGCCCTCGGTTGCCCGCGCTCTTTGCTGTGCCGCACCGGGATCACCAGCCGCCAATTCTCGCAACACTACTGCGGAGACAAGCAAATCGTATCGCAGGCGGGAATTGTCCCACCATTCTCGTGTGGTCTGCTGATGCCCGGCAACAACGATGTCGCGACTGGGCCGAGCAGTGAGGTAGCTGATGATCGTTGTCTCCAGGTAAACAGAAGGCATATTCGTATCATGTACCACCGATTAGTGACCTACAAGGTAGATCAAAAACCCGGCCAATGCGGTTCCCAGTGGCGGGTGAACACGACGGTGGGGGATTCGCCGTCGGCGTGGAGCTCGTAGTAGCCGGTCTTCACAGACTTGTGGTTTGAGTTTTGGAAGAACGTCGCTCGCGCGGCGCCCAAATCATTGCGCGGATCGAGCGCGCCGCGGTGGGGGTAGATGAACTTGCCGGCGTGGGTGTCGCCGCCCAGCGCCTCGGCGATGACCGGGCGGCGGACGTTCCAGTTTCCGCGCGGGCCGGTGTTCAGCCCGCCAGACTGCACGTAGCGGCGGCCGTCGAGCAGCTTGATGAAGCGGCCGTCGAAGTGGACGTAGTTGCTGACGGCCGGGTCGAGGATGCCGCCGGTGCCGGCGTCGGGGTGATCGTCGTAGGGAATGCCCTGGCCGATGGGGCCGGCGGCGCTGAAGGTGTAGGTGAGTTTCCATTGCCCCTGGCCGGCGCTGGCGGGAAAGCCGGCGACAGCGGAGGGGCACCGCCAGCTTCCGGGCTGGACGAAGGGTTCGAGGACGACGCCGGCGGTGGTGGGATATTGCGGGTCGAAGGGATCGGCGTCGGGCAGTGTCAGGTTCACGTCTTCCATGAACGGCACGCGATCGTCCCAGGTGAGCGAATAGCTGAAGACACCGGTCCAAATGCTGCGGATGTTGTTGGCGCAGACGATGCGGCGGGCGCGGTCGCGGGCGCTGCTGCACGCGGGGAGCAGGACGGCAAGCAGGACGGAGATAATCGCGATCACGACGAGGAGTTCGATTACGGTGAAGGCGAGTTTTCGGCGACGCGTCGGCATGGTCAGCAACCTCCTCCGAGATAGGCGGCGATGAAGAGTTGAATGTCTTCGCCATTGACCGCCTCGTCGGAATTGAGATCGGCACGGTCGATGTGTGCCGGCGGCGAGGCATTTGGATTGAGCAACGCAACCAGAAGCGCGCTCACGTCGTCGCTGTCGACGTCGCCGTCGGCGTCGATGTCGCCCGGCTCGGCTTCCGCGAGGGTTATTTCGAGGCGGGCAGGATGCGGATTCTCGCCCGGCGTGCCGGTGTTCAGGTAAAACGTGGGGAACCCGCTGCCGGCCTGCATGAAGGTTTCGCTGAGCGATGTGACGATGACGATGATGCGGCCGCGATCGAGCTGGTCTTGGAAATAGCGATTTACTTCGCCGCAGCTTTGCGAGAGGTCGATTTCAAATTCGATCTCAAAGGAAATCGGCTGATTGCTCGGCGTGTAGGCAATGGGCCGGCCGGTTGCCCAGGGCGTGGGTGTAAACTGTGTGACACCCTGGGGGGCGTTGTGGTGGCCGGCGACGTTGTCCTCGCAATGGAGTTGAGCGAGCGTCGCGTCCTGGTAGACAAAGGGAAACGGGTTGCGGGGAACTGCCGTCGTCTGCTGATTCCATCCCTGAAAGAACGAGGTTTCGGTCCAGGTCGTCTCATCGAACAACTCGCCGCCTGGGTCGAAGCCGGCTCCGAATAATTCAAACGGGCGGCCGGGGTCGGCGTCGTCGCTTTCGCCGTCGGTGTCGCCGGGCTGGCCTCGTGGGATGCCGTCGGCGTTGACGAAGGTATCGGCGTTAACGTCGTAGGTGAACCACTCGTCGGGGGTCAGATCAACGGACCAATCGGCATTCGGCTCGTGAACGAGCGTGATCTTGATCGACTGGACGCGATAGTTTTCGGCGCCCGCGCCCAGCGGAATCAGTTCGTGGGTGCGCCACGCGAATATCAGGACGCCGTCGCGCTCGTTGAAGCGCTGGCGGCCCATGAAGTCGCGATCGCCGACGGTGCCGAAGGTCGAGCCGGCGCTTCGCGTTCCGGGTAACGGGTTGAAGGGGTAGTGCCAGCGATCGTCGGAGGGCGATGGAAAGGTGAACGATTCGTCCCCGCGGGCGTTCGACGGCGCGAAGGCCATGGCGAGGGCGACGAGACACACGAATCCATATCTACAGGGCACACGGAATCCCCGCTTCCGATGATGCAGCGGCAACGAAAGTGGCGTGAGCAGATTGACTCGCGTGAGTTGAATCCAGTATGGCATTTCAATAACTCCGCCGCTCCTTCGGAGCGGACTGGTGATTTCGTAGTCTCATACCACGGGTTGCGCTTCGCTCCACCCGTGGCTACGTCCCTTCGCCCCATTCGGGGCGAGAGCGACGCCCAGGGCGGGCCCTGGAACTAGATCGAATCAATGGATAATGCCGCGCTGTCGGCGCGGTCGAATTAGTGCCACGAACGCGACAGCAATGAGACCGACCGACGCCGGTTCGGGCAGCAGCGATACCCGGTCGAGGCCGAAGGTGTAGCTGTCGGCCGTTCCGGCGAGCGCCGAGGGCGTTTGCACGCCTATCTGCACGTCGTGAATGTCAGAGAACACGCTGTTGTAGAACGCGGGCGAGGGCGGGCCTTCAAGGATCAAGTTCGACGTGCCGAAGGCGAGATTGAACGTCAGTTGCGTCCAGGTATCGGGCAAGACCGGCACGACTTCGAACGATGCGGCCCCGGCACTCATCGGCTTGGCATAACGGGCGAAAAAATTCAATGGCAGCGGGGCGTCGTGGCGGACCCAGGCGCTGAAGCCGGTCGCGCCGTCGGCGAGCCAGTTGCCGACGAAGGCGTCGCCGCTGGAGTCGTAGGCATCGTGGCCGCGGAAAATGGATTGGAAGGAGTCGGCGGGGTTGGCGGAAAAGCTGTGATCGGTTGCGACGTAACTGTCGTTGGTTGGTCCGCCGGCGGAGAGCCAGGTTGCCTCGTTGATGCCTGCCGCGTCGCGCCAGTTGGCTTCGTCGGCGGGGAAGTGTTCGGTGAAGGGAACGAGCGCCGCGGGAGCGGCGGGCGTCAGGGAAAAAGAAACTACGATAGCGAAAACGAGGATTCGATTCGTCATGTTTGCCTCCTCGGGAAAGTGAGAATCAATCGATCGCGCAGATCGAGTGATCGATCCGTGCGCGGATATTCGGTCCAAAGAAAAATGTGAACGAGACCTGAAGCTCGGCCAGGGCGTTGGTTCGCACCGGCTATAGCCGGTGCCACACAGACGTCGGTCTGCGCCGTTCACCAGGCCGAGAGAATCAGAATGGCGGGGCGCGATGGGGGCAGGAGGGCTTTAGAAAACGGCGGGCAAAGCATGGCGCGCGGTTGAGCGCCGCGAGATGACGCAGGGCGAGTTGTCGTCGCAAGGGCCAACTCAGGAACCGGAGCTGCCATCGATGCCACAGGGTCGGCAACCTCCGCAAAGAGCGGGTCACGAGCGCCGCGCCGCCGATCGCGACGACCAGCCATGCGTTCGCATCGATGAGCAGCGCCAGGTCGGAGGGCGCGTTGTCCAGCACTCCGGCGTGCAGGATCGCGACGATCACCAGGAAGGCGAGCACGCGACGGCGGTCGGTCAGGACGCTGAACGTCCAGCCGAAGGCGATCTCAAGAAGGAAGAAGAGATTGGTCGCTCCGATGAGGAGCAGGGCGGCCCATTTGGGTTGATCGGTGAACGCCAGGGCGAAGACGCGGAGCGTGGCCGGAAGATGCAGCAGCAGAAGCGAAAGGCAGACCGCCCGCCAGAGTAGTTTGGCGCGGGAACGAGTCGGGGATTGAGGCATAGAGTGCTTCATTAACTAGGGGGAGCCAATAATGTTGAATTGCATTAACTACATTCTACAAATGCCAGCGTTTGTCGTCCACGAGCGGTCACCGCTTCCTTACTGGCGCGGCTCTGATTATTGCGGCTCTGTTTGGCGGGGGCCGGCGGCTTTGACCTCCGCCGTGGCGCTGGTGAATTTCTCGAAGTTTTTCACGAAGCGGTCGGCCAGGTCTTTGGCCTTTGCATCATAGGCTTTGGGATCCGCCCAGGTATTTCGCGGCTGCAACATTTCGGGGGAGACGCCGGGCACCTTCTTGGGGATTTGGAGGCCGAAGATCGGATCCGTTGTCGTGTCGACCGCTTTCAAGGCGCCGCTCAACGCCGCTGTAACCATGGCGCGGGTCGCGGGGAGGTCGATGCGTTTGCCGACGCCGAAGGGGCCGCCGTTCCAGCCGGTGTTGATGAGATAGCATTCGGAGCCGTGGCGTTTCAGCTTTTCCGAAAGCAGATTCGCATACACCATCGGATCGCGCGGGAGAAACGGCGCGCCGAACCCGGTGCTGAACGTGACGATCGGTTCGCTTCCGACGCCGGCTTCCGTGCCCGCCAGCTTCGCCGTGTATCCCGAGAGAAAATGATACATGGCTTGCTCGGGATTGAGCCGCGAGATGGGCGGCAGAACACCAAACGCATCGCAGGTGAGGAAAATGACCGCCTGCGGATGGCTGTCCACTTTGCCTTCCGGGAGTGCGTTGTCGATGAATTCGACCGGGTA
>DATMEE010000117.1:0-5777 GCA_035557035.1 Phycisphaerae bacterium | reverse complement strand
CGCAGGATGGCGCGCAGATCTTCGTCGCGCGTGTCGAGAGACAGTTTGAAGTACACGCCGTATCGGCGAAGGGTGGGAAAGATCATGAACAGTTGCACGATGCTCGACGCAAGGATGCACAGGGCGACGCCATAAACCTGGTTTTCGATCCGGGGACCGAAGAACATCGGCCCGATCGTGGTAACGCCGATGATGTTGAGGGCGTTGAGCACGATGGGCAGCAGGGCGGGAATCGTGAAATGGTGCAGGCAATTCAGAATGCTGGAAAACAGTGCCACCAGGCAGACGCCGACCATGAACGGCAGCATCACCGCCGTCAGACCGACCTGGAGGACGGTCATCGCTCGCCCGTCGCAGAGTAGATACACCGCGAGGGCGATCAGTTCGAGCAGCACGAGGAGCAGCGTGAGGACCAGCGTCATGATGCCGGCCACGCGGCCGAGCAATCGCCAGGCGCTGGGTTCGCCTTTTTTTTCCAGCACGTCGGTGAAGATCGGGATGAAGACGGCGGACAGCGCGCCTTCGCCGAACAGGCGGCGGAAAAGATTGGGCACCTGGAAGCCGTAGTTGAAGGCGTCCTGCACCCAGCCCTGCCCGTAGGCGTGGTTCATGACCATGTCGCGTGCCAGACCCGTGACGCGAGAGAGAAGCGTGCAGAACGCGACGAGCCGGACCGAACCGAGAAATCGAGCCTGCAGATTAGAACGCGCGGCAGGAGACGGACGAGACTCATCGGGCTGGTCGAGTGAATTCAGCGGTGTAGACGGCACCTGTGACGCGACCCAATGTGCAGCGCCAAGGACGGTGCGGCCGCGATCCGCGCGAGGCTCCGTCCCGGCGCAGCGGGCATTATATCGCCTTGTCCGCGCGGGCAACCTTTAGCGCTTCGAGAACTTTTTTCATTGCAGTGGAAAGCCCCAAGGTGCCAGATTCTTCGACCGGAAGCCAGTTCCTTGAGGCGGCGGCTCGCCCCGCAGTTGATCCACACCCTCGCGACGCCTTCGATATTCGTCCGATCCGCTTTTCGCGGATACGGCAGGCATGACCGATGAAGCGAATTGTCTTATGGGTTAGTTGATGCGAGATATCGCAAAACGGCCGCGGGACTATTTCAATTGAAGTTGCGTCATCCAGATGAGCGGTTACGAAGCTGCGAATCGTAGTGGATAGCGACCGGCCACTTCGATCGCCATTCGCGGGCTGGGAGGGCAATTCCCACAGGCCGCCCCATAGCCCATTGGCGGGGCGTCGCACGAAAAGCCATCTCCCGTCGCGTTCGACAGCGGCCACGAGGTGCGTTTCCGTTTTTGCGACAGCCTTCGGGGACTTTTTTGGGAGGGCACCCACGGTACCTGCGGTCGCCGCAGCGCAGTATGGTCGGAGCGGACAGGTTGGGCAGCGAGCGGCATCCTTTGGCAAACAAACGGTCGCGCCCAGTTCCATAAGGGCCTGATTGAAATCGCCGGGACGGTCGAGCGGGATGAGTTGTTCAGCCCGCGTTTGAATGGACGCGCGGACGTCGTTCCGGCTCACATCGCTTGCGATGTTGAATAGACGCGAGAGTACGCGGATGACGTTGCCATCGACCGCCGCCGCCCGCCGGCCAAAGGCGATGGAGGCGACAGCGCCGGCCGTGTAGGCGCCGACGCCGGGCAGCTCGCGAAGCTCACTCGGAGTTTGAGGAAATGCCCCCTCGAATTCTTCAACGACCGCCTGAGCGGCGCGATGAAGATTTCGGGCGCGGGCGTAATAACCCAGGCCGGACCAAAGATGGAGCACCTCATCGATTTTGGCGGAGGCGAGATCGTGGACAGTTGGAAAGCGGTCGAGGAAGCGCTCGTAATAGGGGATGACGGTCGCGACCTGCGTTTGCTGGAGCATGGTTTCGCTGAGCCAGATGGCGTAGGGGTCACGGGTGCTTCGCCACGGCATGTCTCGCTTTTCGTGGTCGAACCAGGCGAGAAGACGGCGGCGAATGGGGTTGATCTTTCGTCGATCAAGGGAGTGCATCGGCAGTGCAGCGGCGGAGGGTCGCATGTGTAAGAGAATGGTACGATTGGCCCGGGAATGGGTCCAATCCGGCTGCCCCGTTTTGGACGATTTGAAGTTGGTTGCCGCAGCGTTGCAGCGAAATCCTCGGCTCGCTACTATTCGTCCCGCCCGACCGCTGCGGCTGCCGATTTAATCGGAAAGCAGGCGTGTCGGCAGGGTCGCGCCAGGGCGATCGTTTCACCTCGCGAATGGAGAAATTCGATGTGGCAACAGCGGATGATTCGGTGGCGGAAAAAGTTGCTCGTCCTCGGTGCGATGCTGCCCGTCTTTCAAGCGACGGGCGCCTGCGATCCGTTCGGGTTGAACAGCACGATCTTTACAAGCCTGAATTCAACGCTGTTCGGCATCTTCGTGAGTTCGGTGCAGGGGACGCTGCTGGAGTTCTTTCCCTCCTCCGACGTTTTGGCGACGCTGTTTGGCGTGAACCGCACGCCGATTTTTCCGTGATTTTCAATCGAGCGTCTTCTGGTAGCTCAAAGGTGTGGTTGAGATTCCCGCGATGACAAAGAAAGCCTATAAGAAATTCAAGATCACCCGCCGCGTCGCTCTGCTGCTCGCCGCGGCGCCGCTCTTCCAGCTCAGCCAGTGCAATACCTTCGGCAACCGCGTGGGCGCGAATTTCACCAACGCCCTCCCCAGCGCCGTCTTTCAGGTGCTCTTTAGCTTCGCGCTGCTGCCGCTTCAGCTCATCATCGGCGGGGGCCAAGTCCAAGGTGCCGGGTCCGGGACCGGGGGCGGAGGAATCTGAGGCTGTGCTCCTTGACCGGAATGGTGAGTCGCCCGGAAGTTGGGAAATTCGCCATGCCAAGGGTTCGTTTCCGGACATCAACCGCAGTATCGATTTCCCATGCGCGGGGCAGAAGGGCATTCGTGCCGCGAAGCACCATGATGTTGGGATGCATTGCGCTTTGCCTTCTCAGCAAAGGTGCTCTCGCCCAATCCGCGACGTCGCAGCCGGCCGATTCCACCCACAACAATAATACTTCCGCACCGGCACCCTTGACGGCCGGCATCGCGTATGAGGACCTAGCGTTCCTGGTGAGCGAGTCGCGGAGGGCGTTCCGCGCGAAAGTCCTAGGGGCGGCCGAGAAGGCCGTCACCTATCGTCCCGTGAGCCTACGGAACCTCCGCGGGGTCATTCATCTGACGCTTCGCGTGCGCGGCGCCATTCTGGTCGAGGCCGAGTCACCCGACATGACGGCGGTCGAGGCGGCCAACGCTGCGGGCGCAGCTCTGGCGAGCGCGGCGGTCGAGAAGGAGCTGAAGCTCAAATCCGGCGGCGACGCCTTGGGCCTTGAGTTCGAGTGGCTGGGAGCGCGAGAGATTGTGCCTCCGCCCTACTACGAAAAGGGTGGCGTGTGGAGTGACGGGCTGCTTCACTCATTTGAGCCGGCGGTCGAAGGGATCGGGGTTTGCTTTCGGGAGAAGATAGGTCTCGTGCGGCCGAGTTTGGTGATTACTCGCGGCTATACGCCGGACCTGATGCTGGCGGGGGCCGAGTCGGCGATCGAGTTGCGCGGCATTCATAAGCTTCGGTTTGAAAAAGACATAGGCTACTTCAGGTTCGGCTCACACCTTCTCTGGCAACCGGATGCAAAGACGATGCCGATCTCGCTCGCGCGCGGCGATACGGTCGTATCCGACGGCGCGGTTACAGCCGAAGGACTTGACGCCGCCATCGCACGAATCGGCGCGTATCTTCTTTTCCGACAGAACACTAACGGCGAATTCGCCCAGACATATCTGCCGGCTTTCGGCACCTATGGCCGCGGGAATGCTGCCCGCTCGCAGCTTCGAGCGTTGGAAGGCGTGGCGGTTCTTGCGAAATTTCAGAAGGACGATGCCACCTTCGACCGGTTGAAGCGCGGGATTGAGGCATTCAAGACACATCTGGAACCGCTGGTTGTCGCCGAGAAACGAGACGACGGGGCACTGGTTCCGAAAGAAGTGGGTCTGGTGCTGGCGCCGGCGGGACATCGCGGGCATCTGGAGATCACCAGCAGGCTTCTGACTGCCATGAGGTTGTCGCGGGAACCGAAGAGCTATGAAGCCCAGATCACTCGAGTGCTGGACGGGCTGCTGGCCTCGCAGACGGATTCCGGGTTCATCGCCATGTCGGTCGAGGAGACGCCGCAAGCGACGGAGCGAAAGCCGAACGTCGCTGATTGCTGTCGAGCGCTGGTGGCACTCGCTACGGCTGCGGCGGAAATCGGAGACAAACGAACCTGGGCGGCCGTCGAAAAGGGCGTCCACTATTTTCAGTCGGGCAAGCTCGAAGCGTTGGATCCGGTCGCGGCGGCGGCGTTGATCCGGGTGCTGAGCTTACTTTATCCGCGGACGAATGATGCGCGCGTGAGCGATTTCGCGTTCGAGCTGGCAGATCGGTTCGTCGCACATCAGACGGTTCAGCGAGACAACCCCTATCCGGAATTGGCCGGGGCCATACATGCGCATCGGCCGGGTGAGGTGGGTTCGGACAGTGCGGTGTATTTGTCAGCGATTTGCGATGCGTTGGGGCTGGCCGAGCGGATCGGCGATCGGGATCGAATCTCGCGCTATCGGGCGTCCGTTGAGGCGGCGGCGAGATTCGTGATGCAGCTTGAAGTGCGCGAGGCGGGCTGTTTTTTCATGCGCGATCCGGCGTCGGCCCTTGGTGGAATACGAGCCGCGCCGTGGGATGGGCGGCTGCGAGTGGATGATACGGCCGCGGGACTCGTCGCGCTCATTGATACGCGGCGGGCGCTATTTGGGCCGCTGGCACCCTGAGCGTTGCCTTCAGTCTGAGTGCGGTGCGACTCCGAAACGACGGGCCGAAATCCACGGTCGTGCGTGCATTTCTTTCCGAGATTTTCCGCTTTGAAATGATGGACTGGTTTCTCAGGGCTGGCAATAGTTTTCCGGCGTGGGAGGGCAGGCAGATTCCGCGAAAATGCGGTGCGTCGGCCGCGCACATCCCGCCGATATTTCCTGAGTCACGATGCCGTTATAGGGCGAAGACGCACGATTCGCCGACCGACGCACACTTGCGACGCACACCGTGCCGCAGGACGAGCATCGTCGGCGCAGCAGCCGTCCAACAGGGAACGATCTTGACCGCAGCAATCGCCGAGGCCATTCCGAATCGCGCAAAGCTCGCTGGGCGCTGGCAGGTGCCGTCGTTCCTCGTCGGCGGCGCGATTTTTGCCGCGGCGATCTTTCAGATGCAGCGAAATCATCAACCGCTGACCTTCGAAGACCACCTGCACCGCGTCCGGTTGCTTCAAGATGCGCGCGCCTTCACGCGTCTGAACGCATACCTGCTTCATCTGCTGCAGGATGGTCAGCGACCTGTTAATGAACGGGCGGAGCTGCATCGGCTTCTGGCCGGCACCATCCATGCCGCCGAGGTGCAAGGCACGTCGCACAAGTCAGAAAACGTTCAATCGATCATCACGCACTTCGATCGGGCGGCGGCCCTGGGCGCCAAGCCGAATGGTGCGGACTGGACGGCGCTGGGCGATGCGTACCTATGGATGAACCGCACGTCGGATGCCGCGGGGGCTTATCGCCACGCGCTGCGAATTGGTATTAGCGCGCCGGACGAGGTCCTTCGACGGCTGGTTCAGATTCAGTCGCCGGCCGGCGGCGAACTCTCGCCCGAGTCATCGGCCGACATCGAAAGGCTGCTGGCCACGGAAAATGCCCGCCCGGCGAATTATCGTTGGGCCGTGGAGCGCCGCGCAACC
>DATMEE010000116.1:0-5968 GCA_035557035.1 Phycisphaerae bacterium | reverse complement strand
CTTCGGGTCGTTCTCGCGGATTGGGAAGTACGTTGTGCCTCCGCCCGATTCATTGACGCCGAGCTTGAAAGTCAGTGCGGACTGAATGTCGAGGTCGTCCTTCAGATTTTCGACGATCGCGTCGATGACGACGTCTTTCGAGGCCTCGCGAGTGGTCACGGTGAATGCCTGGCCCTCCTGCTTGTCGCCGGCTTCGATGCCGGCGATCGCCTGGACCTGGGCGCTGCCGATGTTTTCGCCGGCGCGTTCGAATCGCAGGGCCAGATCGGCCTTGAGCTTCACGGGATCCAGTTCGGCTTCTTCGCGCGTGTGAATAGTGATGACCTCAGAGGCCGGATCGGAGAAACTGAGGGCGTTGGTGGCGCTCAGTTTACCTTCGAGCACGTCCTTCACGATCGGTACAAGGCGGGTGGCCGGCACGCCTGGCGTCGCGAGCGTATAGGTGCCGCTCGCGCCCGACACGTCGGCCCGCTCCATCGCTTCTCCGTACTTGACGAGCGTTTCGCCGCTTTTTTCGAGGCGCTTTTGGATTTCGTCCTGGCGCTTCGCGCTCGAATCGAGTTTGAAAATCGGGCTGGACTCTTTGAGGTCGACCTGGGCATTCACGCCGCCGAGGAATTCGATGTCGTAGAGATCCTTGTCCGGCACCCAGAAGAAGAGAAAGATGCTGCCGCCAACAAGCACGGCGGAGATGCTGTAAAACAGCTTACGGTGTCCGATCCAGTCGATCTTGGGCACGCCGATCAAGCCGGCCATGGGAAGGGTCTTTCGGTTCGCGTGGATCGACCGGGCCAGCCACATCAGCAAAAGCAAGAGCAGCACCGCAGGCCCGACCGTGATCAGCGAGTTGCCGAAGACGACCCACCTCGAGTCGGCGCGCGTGGCGGCATCGTTCATGGCGTAACCGAGGCCGTAAAAGATAAGGCCGATGAGCGTAATGGTGACGCCGGTCAGCAGCGGCCGCCGAAAGACCTCCTTGGGGACGGAGATCATCGCCATCATCTCGAAGAACATTCGCGTGATGAAATAGGCGGTGAAAGTCGAAATGAACACGCCGACGCCGAGGGTCAGTCCGAAGCCCTTGATCTGCTCGCTACCGATCAGATAAAGAATCGCGGACGTGAGCACCATCGTCACGTTGGAGTCGAGAATGGCGCTGAAGGCGCGCTCGTAGCCAAGCTTCACGGCCATGCGAAAGGCCGTTCCGCGGGCCAGCTCTTCGCGGATGCGCTCGTTGACCAGCACGTTGGCATCGACGCTCATGCCCAGGGCCAGCACGAGGCCGGCGATGCCGGGCAGCGTGAGCGTAGCGCCGAGGATCGCCATGACCGCGAAGGTGAAGAGCACGTTGATGGCCAGGGCGATGCAGGCGATGGCCCCGGCGTAACGATAGTAGACAGTGAGGAATACGAGAACCGCGATGCCGCCGATCACGCTGGCCTGAAGGCCGACCCGCTGGTTGGCTTCACCGAGTGACGGACCAATGGCACGTACGCTGATCGGCGGGTCCTTCAGTTTCTGCGGCAGGCTGCCGGCGTTCAACTTCTTGACCATTTCCTGCACTTCCTGCGGCGTGAATCGGCCTTGTATGATTCCGCTCGTGGTGATCGGCGAGTTGATCCGCGCGTGCGACACCGCCTGATCATCCAGGAAAATGGCGAGCTGCTGGCCGCGATGTTGGCGGGTCAATGGACCGAATTTCGCGCCCGCGGCCGTGTCGAGCCGGAAGCCGATGGCCGGCGCGCCGGCTTCATCGCGATCCATGGATGCCGACACGAGCGACCAGTCATGTTCACCGGGCCTAAGCGAGTGAGTCATGGCATAACCCTCGCCGATGTGGGAAAGGACGTAGTACTTGTCTCCAAACCGCTCGACCACCACGCCGAAGCCCATCTTGGCGGTGTCGAAGTCTTCTTCAAGCCGCCGCAGATCGTCCTTGCCCTTCAGGTTCAAGAAGTCGGCCGGGTCTTCGATTTCAAACCATTGGTAACTCTCCTCGCCCGGCATCGGCCGCGGGCCGCGCTTCTTGATGGAATCGCGATATGGATCGAACGTGGGGTCCGACGCGGTGGTCGGAATGATTCGAAACTCGAGGACGCCTGCGCCGCGGAGCAGCCGCTGCAGATCGGCGGGGTCTTCCAGCCGGCCCTCTCCGCGCTTGCGCGTGTCGCGCAGCTCGTCGTTCTGTTTGACGAGGTCGTCGATCAAATCGGCCAGGCCCGGATTTTCCGCCTTGAGCGTCTCGATCGTCTCTTTCCGCTTTTGATCCTTCGGCTTCATTTCGAGGACCGAGAGGAGCTGATTGATGTCGAGGTTTGTCGCGACGACGGCGCCGACGGCCTTGTCGAAGGCGCTTTCGAGTGAGACGCTGCGATCAAGGGAGACGTCCAGCACGCGCTGAAGCGCCGCCTCGTACGCCAGGCGCTTCGCAGTCTTCTCGTCTTCGGTGGGCTGGGTCGCGGGTTGCGTGGTCGGCTCGGTCGACGGCTGCGTCGTCTGAACCGCCTGATATTCGTCGTAGGCCTTAACGAGTTTGTCGATCGGGTTCTTGCGGTCGGGCAGCTCGTCGATAAGCGGCTGCAGGGCGGCGGCCCGCTGCTCGGCGGGAAGCCGTAGGGCCGCGAGCAGCGCTTCCTTGGTCTTGTCCGTATCGCCGGCGAGGGGCTCGACCGCCTTCATTTCGTCATAGGCCCGGGCGGCGGCTTCGAGCAACGCAAGACGCACGGGAACGCCCTTGGCAAGGTCCTGCATCTCCTCGGCACGGTTGTCCATGCGGGCCACGGCGGCCACGACGGCGCTGCGTCGAACCAGCGTTTCCTGAAGCTTCGACTGCAATTCCTCGTATTTGCGGCGGGCGGCCTGCACCGTTTCGCCCGGCTGGGGCATTTGGATTTCGATGCGGTTGCTGCCGACCGGCCGCCAGACGAGGTTGTAGACGCCCTTGGGATCGACGCGGCGGCGGAGGACTTCGATGACCCGTTGCGAGAGGTTGATGCGGTCGCCGCCCTCCATGCCCTCGTCATCGAGCTCGTAGAGCAGGCTGTACCCGCCGGCCAGGTCGATGCCCATTTTGATCTTTTCCTTGAATGGCATCACGCTGGCATAAGCGAGGGCGACGAGGACGCCGACGATGACGATCTTCCACCAGAGATCACGTTCTTGCATGACAGGATCCTTCAATTCTTAGGGACGCCCGCTACGGTGAGCAGGACTCCAGATGCATTATGGTAAGTAATCCGGTTCCGAGGCGGTTCGACGAGCCCCGGACTTTTAGTCCGGGCGGCCTCGGCAAGATAAATTGTTGACGCGCAAAACTTTCTTAGTGCCCGACTAACGGCATATCTCTAATAGATGCCGCGGCCGCCGCTTGTCAAACGAGGGGCGGGCCTTGCGGCAGATGTGCCCTACGATGCGATGTTGCAGCTTCGCCCGTGCATTGAGCAGCCAGGACGATTTTGCCATTGGCCGATCTGAGGTGGATTGCAGTTTGAAACAGGCAGCCGACCGGGGCGCCGCCGTTGGAACTCGAATCCGAGGGCTTTGAAGAGGCGGGTGCGAAAAAGCTCGAAAATGTCCGCTCGGAGCCGCGATCTTTCCCGCCCGATTTCGCGTCATCGTTGCGATGCGGGCTGCTCGACGCATCCGCTTTCGGCCGATTGGTCTCGGCCGCCTGTCGGGCTGATTCCTCGGCAAGCCATGCTCGATATTCGTATCCCGCGCCGGCCGCGGCGGCGCTGGGGCCGACCATAAGCGACAACAGCGCGGAAACGGGCAGGCAGGTTTTTGCAAGTCGAGGCAGAAAATCGGCCATAGCCCGGTGACTATACCCCCGGCCGTTCGCCGCTGCAAATTGGCGCCAGACGCTTGTGAATACGTCGCCGGACCTGGCGCAAGCAGCTTGTAACCCTAACCGAAGATTGAGCTTAACTGCAGGTTGACGGATGAATACCGTCGGGCTGCAAATTGCGAGAACTCAGAATACCGGCCGGGTTGTCGGCGAAATCCACAGGACGTCGGCGATCGTGGCGATGCCGAGCACCAGGCTGATGATTCCGTTTACCGTAAAGAACGCCAGATTCACTTTGGACAGATCGTTCGACTTTACCAGCGAATGTTCCACCGCCAGCAACAGCGCGGTCATTCCCGTGGCCGCCCAGTACAGCCAACCGAGACCAGCCGATAGGCCCAAGACGACGAGCATCACCATGGCCAGTCCATGCGACACGCGCGCGATCGTCAGCGCACCGGCGACGCCCATTTGGGCGGGAATCGAGAAGAGGCCGTCGCGGCGGTCGATGTCAACATCCTGACAGGCATAGATGATGTCGAATCCCGCGATCCAGAATAGAACCGTTCCGGAGAGCAACGCCGCGGATAGTCCGACAGATGCCGGATCGATGGCAAGCCACGCTGCCGTCGGAGCGAAGGCGATCGCGGCCCCGAGGAAATAGTGCGCCAGCATGGTGAATCGCTTCGCGTAGGAATAGGCCGCGAGAAAGATCAGCGTGGGAACGGCCAGCAACAGCGGCCAGTGGTTGCCGTGGAAGATGAAAAATCCCGCGCATCCCGCGAGAAAAGACAGCCCGCTCAGGCCAAGAAACCGCCACGCGGCTTCGCTCGATATTTTGCCGGCGGGAATCGGGCGATTCGCGGTGCGCGGGTTGCGCGCGTCGATGCGGGCGTCGGCGATGCGGTTGAAGGTCATGGCGAAACTGCGCGCGGTCACCATGCACACCACGATCAGCGTGAATTGAAGCACCGACGGCCGGCCGCCGGGCAACTGTGCGCCCGCTAAGAATGTCGCGATCAGTGCAAACGGGAGGGCGAACACCGAGTGGGAGAACTTGACCATTTCCCCCCAGGTGCGGATCGAAGCAAGCGCCGGCATCGCTTCCATGATTGGATCGAGCGTCGCACGTGTCAATCACCCGGCGCGTCGTCAGCGCCGGCTCACGCGCGCCATAAACTGGACGTATTGCCGCGCGCGGGCGTTCCAATCGTTTTCGCGGGCGAACGCCTGCCTTTGTGGAACGTCATCCGGCGGGAGCCGAATGAGAGCCTCCGCCAGACCTGCGATAACCTCGGCGTGATTCTTGCCCACGCGGACCAGCGATCCGAACGAGGCCGTGTCCGCGACCGGCGTGGTGACGACCGGCTTTCCGAGCGCGAGGTATTCATAAATCTTCACTGGGTTCGCCGCGGCCGCGATGTCGCCCACGCGAAAAGGCACCCAGCAAACATCGAATGCCCTCACGTAAGCGGGAACTTCAGCATATGGCCGCGGCCCAAGCAGATGAACGTTGGCCATGCCGCTGAGCGCTTCGATTTCCGGCGCAGGATGATACGGGCCGACGAAAATGAACTGGCAATTCGGGAGTTGCCTGGCCGCCTCGTGGATCAGTTCCCAGTCGATCCACTCAAAAAGCGCACCGACAAATCCAATGACAGGTTTGCCCTCGGCAGCCCTCGGCATGTCTGCCGGTCGCGCCACACGTTGTGCCTGCTTGACAAACCATTCGCCATTCACGCCGTTGCGAATCAGTTCGATGGGCAAGGACGGGTGCATCGGGGCGAGGTGAGCGCAAAGCACTTCGGCGGTGACCACGGCGGCATCCACCCGGCCGACCAGCTCGCGCTCCCACCGCTGATAGAGCCGCAGCATCGAGGGATTCGGGGCGTGGACCGCAAGGTCGTCGATGCAATCGTAAATGACCGAGCCAACGCCAAGCGCATCGAGCCAGGGGGTCCACATCGGCGACACGACGACAGCGGCGGCGGCGGACAGCGCACACCTTTTTTCAAGCTGACGACGGAGGCGATGGGCGCTTTCTCGCATCATCTTCGTGAGACGGCGATCGTCCATCCGCGACCACCATCGAACCGGGTATCGCGTCGGCCAGGGACGGACGACGTGCGCGGCCGAAGTCTGTCGACTCAGGATTCGGCGAACCAGGCTGCGGTAGGAGTG
>DATMEE010000115.1:0-2519 GCA_035557035.1 Phycisphaerae bacterium | reverse complement strand
CGTTGTATGCGTGGCGCGAGCACGGCTTGGGCGTGAACGCGCCCGACCCCGCAATTTCATTGCAGATTATCAGCGTGCCCGGCGAAGGCCATTTTCATCTCGCGGCAAAGGCGCGCGATCTCGGAGATGGAAGTTGGCGATACGAGTATGCCCTGTTCAATCTGAACTCACATCAGAGTGCCCGATCCTTCAAGCTCGTGTTGCCGGCGGGCATCAGCGTGACCAACGTCGGTTTTGACGACGTCGATTATCACTCCGGCGAGATCTTCCTCGGCTCGGACTGGAGCACAGTCGTCGATGCCGAAAGCATTACATGGTCCACGCAAACGTTCGACGAGAATGCCGAAGCCAATGCGCTGCGCTACGGCACGCAGTATAACTTCTGGTTCGACGCCGACGCCGCCCCGGCCGAGGGCCTCGGAGAGATTGCTCTCTTCCGACCGGGCGACCCTGCGTCTGTAGGCTTTGCGACGCGCGTACCTGGAACGCCATAATCCGCTGAGGATAATGATCCCCCTGCCAACCAACTCCCTTCCCCCGATGGGAGGCCCGGTTGGAGAACGCGCCATCCTGAATGGAATTGACCGTCAAGAAAAACAATTATAGAATGCTCAGTCTATTACAACGGAGCATTCCGATGGCCCGGCCCAAGTCGTTTGAACCACCGCAAGCGCTCGAAATCGCAATGAAGACATTCTGGCGACGTGGATTTCACGCCGTTTCCATCGATGATCTCATTTCAGCGATGTCTTTGAGCAGGCAGAGTCTGTACGATACCTTTGGCGACAAGGAGACCCTTTTCGCGAAGGCCCTGAGCCAATATGAGAACGCCTATCTAACAAAGGAAGTTGACCATGTGAGTTCCCGACAGCCGGGAGATCGACTCTTTGGCACCTTCGCGGGCTGGATTCGAGCCGACGATCAAGCAGCGGCCGCTGGATGCCTTCTCACCAACTCGCTAGCTGAGTTCACCGATGACCGGCCGCGACTCCGCATGATTGTTGGTGAGATTAACGGCAATTATGAATCGAAGCTGGCCCTCTGTTGCAGGGCCGCTCAAGAGGAAGGCGCCATCCCGAATCACAAGGACTGCGCATTGCTTGCGGAGACGTTACTTTATATTCGACATGGTATTATGATTTCCAAACGCGCCGGAGGCGGCGCGAACGTACGTGCGGCACAGGCCGCGTTTGCCAAGCTCCTTCAATAATTACTGACTGATCGTTCCATAACGTCGATTGCGATTTTCTCTATGTGCCCGGCATGCGGTGAACCGCTCCTGCTCGTCGAACTCGACGCGATCGAGATCGACCTTTGTCTGGCTTGCCGGGGCATCTGGCTTGATCGCGGCGAACTGGCGATGATCGTCCAGCACGCCTACGCCAGTGCCGAGGACCTTCGCCTCCGCCTCGAAGCCTTTATACCGGGTCCGCGCTCGCAGCGCCGGTGTCCTCGCTGCCGGAAACGGCTACGCTGTTCCCGAGATAAAGGCACGCCCGATCTCGAAATCGAGGAGTGCCCCCGAGGACACGGGTACTGGCTCGACCACGGCGAGATCGAGAAACTGGTGCAAAGTCGCCAGGATGGATCGAATCGACCCATCGCTGCTTTTCTTGCCGCCGCCCTGGAGCACGAGTTAAGCCACTCAAAAAAAGGAGACTAAGACATGGGGCCGATGCTTTGGATATCTCTCGGCGTGGTCGGGATCCTCGTGATCTGGCTGATCGCGGCCTACAACCGACTCGTGAGCGGCCGTAACGAAGTGCGCAATGCCTGGTCCCAGATCGACGTGCAGCTCAAGCGCCGCCACGACCTGATTCCGAATCTGGTCGAAACCGTTAAAGGCTACGCCACCCATGAGAAGGAAACGCTCGACCGCGTCATCACGGCTCGCTCCCGCGCCGTCGGCGCCCACGGTCCGGCACAAGCGGCCGCCGCCGAAGGCGAGCTGAGCCAGGCCTTGGGCCGCCTGATGGTCGTCGCCGAGCAGTATCCGGACTTGAAAGCCAATCAAAATTTCGCGGGCCTGCAGGAGGAGTTGACCTCCACCGAGAACAAGATCGGCTTCGCCCGCCAGTTTTATAATGACTCGGTGATGACATACAACACCCGCCTCGAGTCGTTTCCGACCAACACCGTGGGCGGCATGTTCGGCTTCGAAAAAGAGGAGTTCTTCGAGCTGACCGACACCGCACAGCGTGAAACCCCGCGCGTCAGCTTCTCCTGACCATGTGGGAGATCATCCGCAAGAACAAGCGCCGCTCCTGGATGCTACTCGGCGTCATGGGCCTGCTGCTCGTCACACTCGGCTTCCTCATCGGCGCCGCTGTCCACCTCGAAACCTCATCCATCGTCGACATTCCCTACGGCATGCGCGACTACGGCCGCATGATCGAGCGCACGGCGGAGGGCTACGATCCCGGCCCGCCCCCCGGCTTCTTCAGTTGGACCCGGGCGCCCGAATTGCTTCTCAACGGCGGCGGCATGATCGGCATCGGCGTCGCGGTCCTGGTCTGGTG
>DATMEE010000114.1:0-3601 GCA_035557035.1 Phycisphaerae bacterium | reverse complement strand
TGAATACCGATCCAGATTCGAGGTGTACCGACACGAGTATCGATCCGAACATTGAGACGACCTTTACCCAAGTTGGAGGGCGGCTCACTGCTGAGTCTGATGGCATCGACTACACGGGAGGAATCAACACCGACGGTACTTTCACAATCGGGGCGATTGTGACCCCGACCGCACCAGACGGCTCTGCTTCAGGACAGGGCCTCGTCATCATTGAGGGCGAATTTGTAGGAGATCGAATCATAGGAATCGCTCGAACGCGATTGACCGGAAATAATGATGACGGCAGCACGATCGATCTACAGGCTGAATTTACGTTGACGTTAGAACGAGTGGATTGAACCTAAGCTAATGTCGGCCAATGAACTGCGTCGCTGTTTCGGAATAGAGGATTAAGTGCGTCACAATAAGGCCGAGGAAATACGAAAAGCGTGGGGAGGTAAGCCGTGTGATCATCCCGACTACGAAAAAGAGCGTTTTCTCGGGATGGATTCGGGTGACAAGGTTTGCACGCAGTGCGGTAGTGTCTTGGCAAACGATGAGATCGATGCGATAAAGAGGAAAGCTGACGCCGTACAGAAACGCACTTCCTTATAAGCGTATCCTTACACTGGCTCTGTGCGCCTTCCAAAACCACGCAATCACTTCCTCCCGATCAGTCGGTCATACTCCGCATGTGTGCCGATCCAGAACCAGACGAGATCGCTGCCGTCCTCGAACGCAAGCGCCCGGTGTTGCAAGCCGACTCGAACCGACCAGTAGCGCCCGATCTTCCTCAAATGGCGCGACGGGTGCCTCGGATTCTGCTTCAACAATTCGAAGTTCCGATCAGCAAGCTTTCTTACTGCTTCGGGAAGCGATTGATAACACTGCCAGAATCGAGGCGACGCCCGATGCCTCATAGATCCTTGCAGCGTCCTTCGCGCAAGTCTTGAAGCGCCTCTGCGGCCAGCCCTTCCAGTTTGCCGGCCGTCGCGTCCCGCTCGAATTGCTCGTCCCAGGCGTTCGCGTCGTACTCGATGAACCAGCGACGAAATACCTCTAGCTCGTGGGCCGACAACGAGCGGACTGCCTTTTCGATGTCCTTGAGACTACTCATGAACACTCCAGGCAATAGTATAGCGAATTTCCTACTTGCATCCGAAATCGTCAGAGCGGTGAATTCTATCGTGACGAGGATCGCACCGGCTATTAGCCGGTGCCACACGGGTTCCAACAATCGGACCGGCTATTAGCCGGTTCCACACCGTTCCAACAATCCGACCGGCTCTTAGCAGGTGCCATACCTTCAGTACATCATCCATGCCCCACCAGCGGAAACTGGCCGCACATTTCCACCACTTCGCCGCGCACGCTTTCGATCGCGCTCTTGCCCCCTTCTGATGACAGCACGCGGTCGATCATGCCGGCCACCTTCGTCATCTCCGCCGGGCCCATGCCGCGCGTCGTCAGCGCCGCGGTGCCCAGTCGCAGGCCGCTGGTTTCCATCGGCTTGCGCTCGTCGAAGGGGATCATGTTTTTGTTGACGATGATGCCGGCCTGGCCGAGCCAGTCTTCGGCCATCTGGCCACTGACGGTGGGGAAGCGCTTGCGGAGGTCGAGGAGCATGAGGTGGTTGTCGGTGCCGCCGGAGACGAGGTGGTGCCCCTTGGAGAGCAGAGCCTCGGCCAGGGCTTTGGCGTTGTCGAGAATGCGCTGCTGGTAGGCCTTGAACTCGGGGCGGAGGGCCTCGCCGAATGCCACCGCCTTGGCAGCGATGACGTGCATGAGCGGGCCGCCCTGCAGGCCGGGGAAGACGGCGCTGTCGATCTTCTTGGCCCAGTCGCCGGTGCACATGGTCAGGCCGCCGCGCGGGCCGCGCAGGGTCTTGTGCGTCGTGGTGGTGACGAACTCCGCGACCGGCACCGGGCTGGGGTGCAGGCCGACGGCCACCATGCCGGCGATGTGGGCGATGTCGGCCATCAAGAGGGCGCCGACTTCCTTGGCGATCTCGGAGAACGCGGCCCAGTCCCAGACCCGCGGGTAGGCCGAGGCGCCGGTGATGATCAGCTTCGGCCGGCAGTCGTGGGCCAGGCGGCGCACTTCGCTCATGTTGATGCGGCCGGTCTGGCGATCGACGCCGTAGTGCGTCACGCGGAACCATTTGCCGCTGATGTTGACGTTCTTACCGTGGGAGAGATGGCCGCCGTGGTCGAGATGGAGCGACAGGATCATGTCACCCGGCGTGCGCGTCGGGACGTCGGGGAGCTTCTCGCGCTGCTCGTGCTCGTCAAAGCGCGAGCCGGGGTTCATGGCGGCGAGCAGGACGGCCTGATTGGCCTGGCTGCCGGAGTGGGGCTGGACGTTGGCGTGCTCGCACTTGAAGAGGGCCTTGGCGCGGTCGATGGCGAGCTGCTCGATGGTGTCCATGTTCTGGCACCCGCCGTAGTAGCGGCGGTGCGGGTAGCCCTCGGCGTACTTGTTGGTGAAGACGGAGCCGGCGGCCTGGAGGACGGCCGGGCTGACGTGGTTCTCGGAGGCGATCAGCTCGAGGGTGTTCTGCTGGCGGTCTTCCTCGGCGAGGAAGGCCTTCCAGACTTCGGGGTCCTGGCGGGCGATGGGGGAGTTGTTGTCGTTGTGGGTCATGATGAATCCTCATAAGCCTGTGAAGTGTGCGGCTGGGATCGCGCCCGTTTAGCCGCGGCCCGAAGGGCCCCGGTGAGCGCGAGCGGACTCGCAGACTCGAAAGAATCGCTCAGCCGCCTGTGACGTATTCACGGCGAATTGCCGAAAGAGCATATCGTTAACTGTAGACAACCGGTATCGCGGCGGCAACGGCGTGATTGCGCCGCCCGGGGGGTCAGCGAGCCTGACGAAGCGGGTCAGTTCAGTGGATTCAGGCTTCAATCGCGCGCGACGGGGCCCTGCCGGGCCGCGGCTAAACGGGCGGCGTCGGCCGCCGAAGCAATGACTATGCCGAGCGCTAACGGAATCCGAAAAAAATTTGCTTCCGCGGTCATTTTTCTGTTGACGTTCGGCCGATGTTAGGATAGACTTTCGGAAACAGTTGGGTTTGCTCGCATTCGTTCACCGCGAGTGGCCGCCCGGCTCCCTGATCCGAAGTCCGTTTGGCTTTGGATTGACGGGGTGCTGAGATGGGCGGGTCGTATCAGACGGTGGTGGATGCGAGCGAGTTGCCCCTGATTCTTGTCGGCCCCGGAGGCGATTACCTCCGAGCGTGGTCTTGCCGGGATTCGGCTGGTGCTGGGACATCGACGGCGTTGCTCAACCCTGCGTCGTCGGCCGTGCATCGTGATAAGCCGAGACCTGGTGACACGCCCCGGCTTGAGTTTGGCGAAGGTGCGCGAGTCCCTCTCTCATCTCGCGGATCGACGTTTGATTCGGGTTGTCCGGTGGCGTGTGATGTAGTTGAGACGCGCTCGAATGTATCGCGGGTTACGTGGCCGTCTGGCGTGTCGCCGGTTCGACGCTGGTTGCAGGGTTCGCTTGAGACGATCGCGAGCGTCTTGATGCGGATGGTTGCGGCCACCGGCGGTGTCGCAAGATTCGCAGTTCCGGCGCTGGTTCGTGTCGAACCGCCGCGGGAAGGCGTATATGGTGAGCA
>DATMEE010000113.1:0-4970 GCA_035557035.1 Phycisphaerae bacterium | reverse complement strand
CGCCTTCGTAGAAGACCCCGGTCGCTCCCGCGATCAGCGGGCCGTAGACGATGTACGAGTGCCCCGTCACCCAGCCGGGGTCGGCCGTACACCAGTAGACATCGTCCGGCTTGAGATCGAACACCACCTTCGCGGTGTGCCGGGTGAAGACCATGTAACCCGCGGTCGTATGAAGGATGCCCTTGGGCTTGCCGGTGCTGCCGCTCGTATACAGCAGATACAGCATGTGCTCGGCATCGAGCCGTTCGGCCTCGCACGCGTCAGATGCCCCGGCAATGGCATCAGACCACCAGATATCGCGGCCTTCGACCCAGTTCACCCTTTCGCCCGTCCGCCGAAATACGATGACTTGCTCGATAAGGTCCGTGAGCTTGCAGGCCTCGTCGACGTTTTGCTTCAGCGGCACGATCGCCCCGCGCCGATAGCCGCCGTCGGCGGTGACGATCACGTGCGAGTCCGCGTCCTGCACGCGATCGGCGATCGCCTGACCGCTGAAGCCGCCAAAAATCACCGAGTGCGGCGCGCCGATCCGCGCGCACGCCAGCATCGCGATTGCCAGCTCCGGCACCATCGGCATGTAAATCGTGACCCGATCGCCCTTCTCCACCCCCAGCTTCGTCAGAGCATTGGCAAATCGGCACACCTCGACCAGCAATTCCCAATACGTCAGCCGGCGAATTTCCTTCGGAGTGCCGTCCGCACTGACCGGCTCGCCCTCCCAGATGATCGCCGGATGATCCCCGCGGCCCTGTTCGATCTGGTAGTCAAGACAGTTGTATGAAATATTCGTCTCGGCGTTGACGAACCACTTGGCGAACGGGGGATTCCACTGAACGACGCGGTCCCACTTCTTGAAGAAATGATTTCCCGCGGCGATTTCGCTCCAGTATTCGTCGGGATTCTCGATCGAATGGCGATATTCCGCTTCGTACTCCTCGATCGATTTGACGTGGGCCTCGGCCGCGAACGCGGTCGGTGGGGGATGCATCTGAACGGCCGGCTGCTTGCTCGGCCCGGCGGCGGATGAAGACATGCCTCTGGCCTCCGCGACTTGCCCCCGAGTTTGGCGTTTGCGAACGCCCTTCAGAAGCTCGAAGCATGATATAGAATGCCGGGCACGCTCGCAAATTTTGACGAATCGCCGCGGCGGCGCGCCGGAAAGAAGTGTTGTCCATTTCCCACCTCCGGCGTTATGATGCCGTCATATCCGGACGCACTTGCTCGAGCCCTCATCCAAGAGCGCACGAGATCAGGGAGGATCTCACATGTCGACCGCCGCCCCCATTCTCATGGAACCCCGCTTTCTGCCCGATCCAGGCGCGCGAAGCCTGCCGATGAGCACGGTGCAATCCACCAAGGATTACTATCGCTACTGCCCGGGCGAAGAGCACGTCAAGATCTCCAACGCGATCTGTCGCGGCCGCCGTCGCTCAAACTTTCCAAAATGCACCGGCTGTCAATTCAACGACGACCAGCGCGGCGGCGATCCACACAACTACGTTCAGGCGCAGGTCGCGCCGCCCGAAACAATCCGCGTCTCGAATGGCCAGGTTGTCGAAAAGGTCAACGATGCGACAAAAATCGGCACGCTCTTCAAGCTCTCCGACATCAGCGGCGTTTATCCTTATCCGCTCTCGGACGACGCTGCATGGCGTATCGGTCATGCCGCTGCGCAATATCTTCGCTCCAAGCTGCGCGGGTTCGATCGTGCCGATCCGATCGCGCGCTCCGTCGTCGTCGGCCGCGACACGCGCGGGCACAGTCTGCCGCTGGAAGACGCGCTGATCGAGGGCATGCGCTCGACCGGCACCGACGTGATCACCCTCGGGGAAGTCGGCACGCCGCATCTTTACTACGTCGTGAATCACCTCGGCGCGTGCGGCGGCGTGCAGGTCACCTCCGGCAACGGCCCGATCAACCAGAATGGTTTTCGCATCTGCGGCCCGAAGGCGACGCCGATCGGGATGGACACCGGCCTGTCGAGCATCCGCGACATCGCCATCCGCGTGCCGCGCCATTTCACCGGCGCCAGCTCGCGCCGCATCACCAAGGACTTTTCCGAACTATACTGCAAGCACATCCGCGCCTTCGTCCGCACCGACATGCGCCTGCCCGAACCGATCGGTATCGTCGTCGACGCCTCCAACGGCACCGCCGCGAAATGGCTGCCGCTGATCTTCCGGGGCAATCGGAATGTCCGGCTTGTCCGCGTGAACTTCGAGAACAAGGGCGAGTTCGATCACGAGCCGAATCCGCTGCTCGCCAAGAACACGCGCGATTTGCGCACGCTCGTTCGGACCGAAAAGGCTGCTTTCGGCATCGGCTTTGACAGCAGTGAGGAGCGCTGCGTCTTCATCGACGACAAGGGTCGCACCATCCGCCCCGACCACATGATCGCCCTACTCGCGTGCGCCATGCTAGAGCGCGACTCGGCCGCCCAGATCATCTTCGACCACCGAGCCAGCTCGATCGTCGACGAGGAAATCGTCCGCGCCGGCGGCATCCCCGTCCGCGAGCGCATCGGCGCGGCATATATGAAACGCACGATGGCCGAGCGCGACGCGGCCTTTGGCGGCGATCTTTCGGGACGATTTTATTTCCGCTCCGCCGCCTTCTGCGAGTCGGCCGTCATCGCCATGATTCAGGTCATCAACCTGCTTATCAACAGCGGCAAGCCGCTCAGCGAGCTGACCAAGCCGCTGCAGCGCTACAGCGTTTCCGGCGAGATCAAGTACCTTTGCCCCGACACCCACGAAGCCCTGCGCAACCTCTCAAACGTGCATCGCTCCGCCACCATCGAGCATCTCGACGGCCTGACCTTCCGCTATCCCGACTGGTGGTTCAACGTGCGGCCCAACCCGGCCGAGCGCTCGATTCAGTTGACGCTGGAGGCCAAAAATCGCAAACTGGTGGACGAGCGCCTCGAGGAGCTAAGTCCCCTGCTCGGCAGCCGGGCGTAGCATCCGTGCCTCGGGGGACGGCGTGTGCCACTGCTGTGTCAGCAGTGCGACGGCGAGGCGACGACGCCCAAGTGCACGCCCGATTGTTTGCGGAATAGTCCATAAGCCACATCATGACCCAGCACGACCCCGAGCCGATCCCGATTGTCCATTACACCGTGAACCGCGTCGCCAACCCCGGCGACGAGCCGCTCACCTGGAGCGACTTCCACATCGTCCGCAACGGCCTCGTCCACCTGTGCCGCCGCCACGGCAAGACCGGCCCCAGGGGAATACTCCGTTTCACGGCCGAGGAAACGCGGCATCGCAAGACGCTGGCCGATCTCGGCGACGATCATTTCGAGCCGGGCGATGCCAAGCCCCTTTATCTGGTGGCGACCGAGCAGGACGGCGACAACCGCTACCTATCGATGTCCCTGACCGACCGCTGCGGCCTCACCGAGGACTGGCTGCTGGAGATCATGGCCCTGCTCGAGGAGTACCCCGGCTGGGGCGTGTGCGTCGAAGGCTTCCGCCGCGGCAGCCTGATCATCTTCGCCGACAAAATCATGGTCACCGGCCCCCGCTTCAAACCCTGCCGCACGCTGGCGGAAGTGGTGAAAGAAGGACGTCAATAATTTGGATGGATTCGCACTGTGATGTCCTCATAACTTGTGACGATAAGCTTGCTCAAGAGTGCAACGAGGACAGGTTATGGGTAATGAACCCGAGGTGACCAGTGAATAGCGATCTGAGTGACGAGGAGCTTCGCGTCAATGCTTTGGACATTTTGAACAAGCATCTCGGCCCGGCCAAGACCATCCGTTTCCTAAGCTGGCTACGCAGCACGCCGCGCAGCTACCAGGCTTGGCGCGACGCCCATTTTCGCGGATTTACCGCTAACGATCTAATTGAACGGATGCGCGCAATCGAAGCGGAGCCTGCATAGACTGGAGCGAACCTTCCCATTCGACGGCACCCGCCCTATTCGCCGAGCAGCAGCCCCACAAATGCCTGCACGTCGCGACCATCACGCAGATTGTCGCCGCTAATGTCCGCCGATTCGATGTCGCAATCCTCAAACTCCGCCAGATATCCGTCCGGGTCCGTCAGCGCGAGCGCGAACGGATCGAAATCGTCGATGTCGACGGAGCCGTCACAATTCATGTCGCCCAGCGTCGGAAGGATCTCCACCGCCCGAATCGCGTAAAGCGTGTTGTTGGCCGGACTGGCGTAATAGGCCTTGCCGTCCGGTCCGACGAGCGGCCCGCCGCGCAGCGGAAATCCGTCATCGGAGCAGACGTCGGAGACCCATTCCGCCACCAGCGGATTCGGCGCACCGCCGCTGATGGTCGATGTCCCCTCGAGGTCGAGGCCGAAGCCGCGAATACTGTCCGTGGCATTGAACCCCAGGTCCTGTGTCACGGGCACGCCGGTGATCAGGCCGTTCACCGGATCTTCAATGGAAACGAAGATGTCCCGGAATGCTGGGTTGGGCGTGGTAAGCGCCCGGTACGTGACCGTGACCGTTTGCCACAGTCCTGTCGCCTGCGGCGCCATCGCTGAAGCATCGCCCGCGAAGTGATAGGGGAAATATGCCGGCGACGGCGTGGAACTGTCCCACCCAAACAGCCATCCGCCGGATAAATCGTTCGCCGCGTTGCCGAAGTAGGCCCATACGTCGTCCGTCAGATCGGCGCGATACTGCTTCCATGAAATAATCACCACGTCTTCCGTCGTGTCCGCGAAGTCGTGAAACACGCCTTGCCACCCGCCGTCATTCCCGGCCGCATCGATCCGAGCGACGAGACCCTGCCCCGACGCGGCCGGGTCATCCACCAATAGCGTGGGGCTGACCCCGCCTGGCAGAACATTGTCACTCACCCAGCCGGCCTGCCCGGGCAGATTGCCGGCCACCAGTGCCTCAAAATCCTCGCTGAAAACCGGCGTGGTGTTGCCCTCGTCAGGCCCCTGTCGAACGCTGATATCGTCGATGTAAATCGGGCCATCCTCGCCCTCGTGGGCGTCGGT
>DATMEE010000112.1:0-3928 GCA_035557035.1 Phycisphaerae bacterium | reverse complement strand
GATCACTATCAACCGCGGTGGCCGCTCGCTCGACCAGGCGATGCTTGCCGCAATCCGCGATGCGTGTCGAACTGCGAGCACGGTCCTCGTTCACCGATGGAGTGTCGGAGACCTCCTGGTGTTCAACAATTTCGCGTTCTTACATGCGAGAAGGTCGTTTCTGGGTCGCAGACAACTCAGACGAGTACTCGTGAGGGCACACTAGAGAGCATCGAATATTCTGCGCCCTTTGCGTTTTAACGTTAATCCATACCCGCGATGAATGCATTCACACCGGCTGCTCTCAATTGGTTGACAGACAAATCCGGTGAATTTGTTAAAAGGACCAGATAGTAATTCTGCGGAAGGCGAATAATAACACCCCTGTTCCCACCATGAATTCCGTTCGACCAAATAACATTGGGCATGTCGAAGTTGGCGTCGAGCCACGGATCCGGCGTCGAACTCGACCAGACCAACCGGTCGTTCGTTGCCATGGTTTCGTTATACATGGCATTCCGGCCTTCGCTCGTCACTATTAGATCAGTGGCGCTAAAGTGTGCGAGGTAGGCCGCCAAGGCGATTGATGACATGTAGTAACCGCCGTGTCCTCCGCAGTGCCCCTGGTTGTCAATCAAGCTCATAATGAATCCGTTGGCAGCGTCGTTCTTTGAGGTGTAGCCGTACGCGGCCGTGTTTGCCAGGGTGTTCGCCGCGTCACAATTCGGCAGGATCGTCGGATTCATCTGGTCCCATATGCGGGTCTTCATAATGGCGTGCATCGCATTGCCAGACAAATTTCGCACAAACGAATCGGCGTCCGTCTGATTGAGGTTGTTAGCAGAGATGGTCACGTCAAATGAGTTCTGAAGGCTCGGAGCTAGATACATTGGAATAAGGTAGCCGTTCATCACGAAGTTGATATTTGAATACTCCCGTGCGTCATATTGAGACAGAAGGAAGCCGTCAGGATCCTTCAGAAAACCGAGAACGGTTCGATTACCGACCTTAGCGTCGTCGAATCCTGAACGATGTTGAAGGAGCTGACGGAACGTAATGTCCTCGACGCCGGGGGTATTTCCAGAGGCCCAAATATCGGGAACGATCGTGGTAAACGTCCGGTCGAGCTTTTGCTGAAGGGACAGCCCATAATCCCAGGAGCCCGGCCCTGGCGGCTTTTCCATTAGGTTGAGCATGGCTGTGCCCGAAAGAAATTTGGCTAGGCTGCCTATGCTGGTCGGCGTCGAGTTGGTCATTGCAAGATTGCCGTCAGCCGCATTCTGGGCCAATCCGCCAGCTTTCTGCGAAACTACCTGCCCGTCTTTGATGAGCACGTATTGATAACCGATCACATTTGGTCCGACTGCGCTGGTCAGGCTCTGATCAAAGTCCCTCACGCTAAACGTAGGGCGCGGTGTGATGATCTGAGCACGCGACACTCCAGCGACTAAAAGAGTCGCGACTACGGTTGCGAGAATAATGTTGCGATACGTGACCGCGAGGACTTGCAATGGCGTCGACATGCTCTCACTCCTTGTCGCACCTTACGCCAGCTCTCTATCCAGCCGCGAAGCGGCTGAACGAGCTCGTGGCCGGGGCGATAGTGAGAGAACGAGTGAGGGCGGCGATTCCCCTCACCGCGACGTATCACGGGCGTTCGCCAGGCCTCCCATCCACCCACATCGGCCTACATCGCGGCGACACTCGAAGGCCGATTCACTCAGGGAGCGGCCGAAAATTCGCGGATTGTTTGAAAAATTGGTCGGGGCGAGAGGATTTGCGCCAAGTCGCGGTTCGCCGCAGCGAACCGCGCGATGCATAAGCGCGTCGCGCCGACCAAAGACCGAGCAAAGCGAGGGATTTGGTCGGGGCGAGAGGATTTGAACCTCCGACATCCTGCTCCCAAAGCAGGCGCGCTACCAGGCTGCGCCACGCCCCGTCCTGGCGAGGTGTTCAGTATCCCATAAACCCCGGACGAGGGGCCTTTACGGCGCCTCCTCGTCCGCCGGACCATCGATGTTCCAGATGATGCGCGCCGCCTTCCACGGACCGTCGCCGGCGTTGAAGTACACCCGCAGATACTTCCCCGTCTCCTGACTCACGCCGCCGCCGGCGCGTGACGTCAACGTCTGGCAATACGTGCCGCGTTCGAAGGCCCAGTCGCCGCTGACGGTAATCTCCGCCGTCGAGTATGTGAGGTCCACCTCGAACTCGCGCTGGACGGACTCGAGAACCCCACGCATCCATTCGGCACAGGCTTCAATCCCCTCGATTGCAGGGATTCCGGGCGGCATGATCACGATGTCGGGCGACAGCGTCCCTCTCAGGAACTCCGCGTCGCCAGACACCTCTGCTCTCGCCATGTCTGCGGCGAGCTGCCGGATGGCGTCGATGTCGGCGTCTCCGCCTGACGGAAAGTTCAGGAATTCTTCAGATGCCACGCGCGATTCTGCGGGTTACACTCCCCCGCCTGTGCCAAAACGCGGAGGAATTCGATGCGACGCATGATAGCCCTGCTCTTCGCCTTTGTGGCGATCGTCCTCAGCGCCGGCAACCTGGCCGCGCACTATACCTACATCCTGCCGGAGCACTTCCGCGTCTCGAGCGGAGACACCGTGCTGGTAGGGTTCCATAGCGGCGACGGGTTCCCCGAGAGCACCGCGATCCTCAAGCGGCTCCAGGAACCGGCCATTCACACGTCGCGCGGAAAGCTCGCGATCGACGGCCTCAAGGAAGACGGCAAGCGCCTGGCGGCCACCGTCAGAGTGGCGGATGCCGGCCACATCATCGTGACCGCCGTCAACGCCGCGTCCACCGAGGACATGCGGCCCGCCTCGTTCGAGAAGTACCTCGCCGAAGAAGGCCTGGGCCACATCATCGCGGCGCGGAAAGAGCGCGGCGAGTCGGAGAAGAACGGAAAAGAGCGCTACACGATGTACGCGAAGACCATCCTCCTGTCGGGCGCGCCAGGCGAGGCGTACAAGACGGCGGTCGGCCTGCCGCTCGAGATCGTGCCCGAGAAGGATCCCTACCGGCTCCAGCCGGGCGAAGCGCTGCCCGTCCGCGTGCTGCTGCGCGGCGCTCCGGCCCCCAATCTTGAAGTGAAAGCGACCTCCGCCACCGAACCGGCGCATGTCGTCGGCCGGACCGACGCACAGGGACGCCTCACCGTGCCGGTCAACAAGGGCCAGTGGCGCCTCCACACCATCCATATGGAGCGCGCGTCGGGCGAGGTGGATTGGGAAAGCGTCTGGACCACGCTGACGTTCGAGGTCTCTTAGGTAGCCGGAGGCCTTCAGGCCTCCGGATCAGAGCTCGCGCGTCAGTTCGATCATCGTCCGGCGGAAGCCGAGTTTCTCGAACAACCGCTGGGCGGCGGCATTCCGCTCGGCGGTACCCAGCACCACGCGGGGCGCGCCGCGGCTGCGCAGCCATTCGATGGCGGCTTCCATGAGCGCCGTGGCCACGCCGCTCCGGCGCCCCACTTCATCCACCGCGATATCGTGAATGAAGCCGCACGCCTCGCGCAGCTCCTTCCAGGACAGCGGCTCCAGCGCCGCAAACACATAGCCGACCACGGCGCCGCCCTGCTCCGCCACGAGCACCGCCGCGTCCTCTTCGCCGAGCTGCGTGCGCAGGAACCATGCGTAGCCGGCCTCGGGATCGCCGCCGGGCGCCATGAACCGCTGCGGGTCGAATGCATGGTGCAGTCGCATCAGCATCCCGCCCAGCCGTCCCAGCGCGGGGCCGTCCGCTTCGGTGGCACGGCGAACGATGAAGGGTGTTTCGCTGGACATGCGCCAGGCATATCTTATGTGCATGTCCACATCCGCCCGGAGACCTGAAGGTCTCCGGCTACCGATGATCGCCCTCGTCATTCTCACTGTCTGTGTTGCGCATGCCGTTCGGGCACAGTCGCCGCGATCGATCCAGCCGCTCGACGCTGCCG
>DATMEE010000111.1:0-3782 GCA_035557035.1 Phycisphaerae bacterium | reverse complement strand
CAAACTGAATGACGGCGAAGGCAGGCTCGAACTGGAATCGCACAACGGCGACATATCATTGATGAAGTAAGGCGGGCATTACAGAAGCGGCACGGCCGGCAGTTCGATGTCGCGCAGGTCGCCGGATTCGTTCTCAAAGGTGAACACGCCGGCGCCGGCGCGAATGATGTCCGGTCCCAGCAACAGTGATTTGCCCTCGACCAGATCGACGCTCACGCCGTTGACCGCGCGCACGATGTCGCCGCTCTGGACCCCTTGAATCTCCGCCTCCGAGTCCGGCGTTACGTCGGCCACTTCATAGTCTCCGTCCTGGTTCAGCGCCAGCTCGAACCCGAATGAGGCGATGGGTGTCTCGAAGTTGGCATCGGTATCCGTGCCCTTGCGCAGCTCCAGCCATTCGCCGCCCGGCGAAACGTTCACAACTTCGTGGTTCGCCAGGAAGCGCCAGCCGATGAGCCCGAAGTCGCCGGCCGGCAGGGTGACGGAGGCGATCTCCTCATACAGCGCATCCCCGATGCGGACGCGCGGCGCGCGAAACCGCGTGGTTTCGCAGCTTCCGCCCGCTCCGAAGAGGCCGGTCTGAATGCTCGGCATCTCGCGCAGGTCCCAGCCCGCCTTTTCCACCAGCGTGTCGCTGAGGGCCAGCTCGACCCCGCCGCCGGTGTCCATCAGGGTTTCGACCAGATCGGAATCGGTGTCGCCGAATTTCACCAGCGTGGAGATGCCGCCGAGCCGCGGCGCGTTCTCAAGAGCGAACAGCAGCGGCGGCTCGGGACCGATGACGTTCAGATCGACAGCCCCGTCGGGACGTTGAAACGTGTTGAGTGGAAACAGTGTCAGCCGTTCGCCACCCTGGTCGATGCGCCAATCAACGCGCGTCAGCAGCGAGCCGTTCAGAATGCAATCCATGCGGATCGCGTCGAATGTGCTGACGCCTTCCTCCTCCAGAATGACGAATGCGGCGTTTTCGATAATCAGGCCGCCAATTTCCAACCGGGCCGCGGTGTAAAGTGTTTCACCGAGCTTGGCGCCCTCTCCGATGGCCCCGCAGACGCCGACCCCGTCGTTGGCCGTATCGGCATAAGGATTGGGCCCGGAAGCAACAAGTCCAAACCGGTCGATGGCTGACGGGGGAACAAGGTTGAAAACGATTGTGCCTGTATCCAGCAAGACGTGGACCGGCTGATCGTTTATCTCGCCATCGATCGCGAGAAACAGGTCGGACTTGACTGGCAGCGAGACGCCCTCGGCCGGTGGCTGGTTTGTCAGAATGTCGTATGGATTGCAGCCCGCTACGGCGAGCAGGGCAACGGCGACGAAGATTGAACGCATGGGGATGGACTTCCAGATTGCCTCGATATTGGACCGAGGGAGTATATGCGATCCGGCCCGCGTTGGCACGCCGCGGTTTACTCGTCGGGATCTCGAACCCAGTCGCGACGACCCAGCGATTCAAGGAGGGTGGAGGCAGTCTGCTGCAAGACGGGGTGGACCCAATCGGGCGCGATGTCGGCCAGCGGTTGAATGACAAAAGCGCGCTCGTGCATCATGGGGTGGGGCAGCGTCAGGTTGGAGTCCGAGCAAATCTCTACATCGAAACTCAACAAATCGAGGTCGATGGTTCGGGGACCCCAATGAATTTCCCGTTGCCGCCCGAGCAGGCCTTCGATGCGCTGGCAGACGGCGAGCAACCGGTTCGGGGCGAGCGTCGTACGGATTTGCACGACGCCGTTGATGAACGGCGGTTGACCGGCCGGTCCGCCTTCAGGTTCGGTCTCGTAAAGCGGCGAAACCTTGAGCACTTCGATGTCGCGGGTGCTTTCGAGCGCGTTCAACGCCGCAGCGATGTTTTTTTTGCGGCGGCCCAAATTGGAGCCCAGCGCGATGAATGCATCGTGCCAGCGCGGTGAGCTTTTGGAGTCGTCGGAGCTTACCACTTCAACTCCGCGAGGCGGCCGGTGGCCTGCCGGATCCGATCGACGTCCACCGTGAGGGCGAAACGGACGTACCCTTCACCGAACTTGCCGAATCCCAGGCCGGGAATGGCGACAATCGCAGCTTCGTCGAGGAGTTTCGTCACGCAGCGCATCGAATCGTAGTTCTTCGGACATTTGGCCCAGACATAAAACGTCGCGCGGGGCGGCTCGACGGCGAAGCCGATCTCCCTCAGGTGCGGCACGAGGGCGTCGCGTCGCTGCCGGTACACGTCGCGAATTTCCGCGACCTCCGGGCCGTCGATGTGTTCGATGGCCGTGATGGCGGCCTCCTGCACGGCGGTGAAAACGCCGGAATCGATGTTGCCCTTTATTTTCGCGAGGGCGGCGAGCACGTCGGAATTTCCGATGGCAAAGCCGACCCGCCAACCCGTCATGTTGAACGTCTTGCTGAGGGAGTGCAACTCGATCGACACGTCGTTTGCGCCGGGAATCTCCAAAATGGAGTGGGGCCGGTCGCGCTCGTCGAAGTAAGTTTCGGTATAAGCCGCGTCGGAGCAGATGACGAAGTCGTGTCGGCGAGCGAGGGCGACGCAATGTTCGAGGAAATCAAGACCGGCCACGGCGCCGGTGGGATTGTTCGGATAGTTGATGAACATCAGACGGGTCTTGGCCAGCACGTCGCGCGGGATGGCATCGAAATCCGGGAGAAAGCCGTTCTCCCGCGTGAGCGGCATGTCGTACGGCTCGCCGCCGGCGAAGATTGTGGAGCTTTGGTAGACCGGATAGCCCGGCGAGGGCACGAGCGCGACATCGCCCGGGTTGATCACCGCGAGCGGCAGATGGCCCAGGCCTTCCTTCGTGCCGATGAGCGCCAGCACTTCATTCTGCGGATCGACGGTGACGCCGAACCGCCGCTGCACGAAGTCGGCCGCGGTCTTGCGAAACTCCGCCGAACCGGCCCCGAGCGGATATTGATGGTTCGCCGGCTCGTAAATCGCTCTGGCCATGCGATCGATGATGAACTTCGGCGTCGGCTGATCGGGATCGCCGACGCCAAAACTGATGACGTCCTTGCCGGCTGCGATGGCTTCGCGCTTCCTGCGATCAATCTCAATAAAGAGGTAAGGCGGAAGCCGATCGAGCCGCGCGGCGCGTGTGAAAGCCATTCCGGGCACTCCGTCGCATGGCGACAGTTCGAGAACTCCAATGGCAGGAAAAATCCACGGGTACCGGCGCAGGCCGGCAGGGCGAACGGCTTGAAATTATCTCCGAATCGGCGGCGCCGTCAAAGCAGTCCCAGTTCAAATTCAACCCAGCATTCTCGCCCAGAATTCGTCCAGAGTCGCAACGTATAATTGCCTCAGGCCCGCGCAGCCGAATCACTTCGTTTCTGAAGCAGGAGGTCCGACGATGATCGCGACGCACCCGACTGCGATAAATGAGTTTCAAGATGTTCTGATTGCTCCGGGCCGCGCGCCCGAAATACCCGAATCGGCAGATGCGTATGGTTGGCTGGTTGGGAGCTGGGAACTGGATGTTCGGCGCTATTCCGATGTCGACGTCGCGGCGCGGCAGATCAAGGGCGAGGCGCACTTCGGCTGGGTTCTCGAAGGCCGCGCGGTGCAGGACGTTTGGATCATGCCCCGGCGATGCGATCGCACGAATGATTTGGACAAGAAATTCAACATGTTTGGCAGCACCATGCGCGCGTGGGATTCATCGATTCAGGCCTGGCGAATTACGTGGCGTAATCCGGCTGGTGGTCATTTTGAGGATCAAATTGGCAGCCGCGTCGGGAACGATGTCATCCAAGTGGGAGTCCGGCCCGACGGCACACCAACCCGT